>NZ_JBHYVA010000127.1:0-15749 GCF_042750055.1 Streptomyces sp. NPDC059456 | reverse complement strand
GGCCAGGGCCGCGTTCGCGGTCGCGGGGGCCGGCCCGGTTGGGGGCCGCGGCCGCGGCTGCGGTGCTGCGCCGGGTGTCCGGCCCGTCCCGGACGCCGGGTCGGGAGCCGGGCCGGGGGCGTCGGCGCCCCCGCGGAGGCCGCGCAGGGCCTTGGCCACCGCCTCCGCCGATTCCGGCCGGTCCGCCGGGTCCTTCGCCAGGAGCGCCCGCACCAGCCGGTCCAGTTCCACCGGGACCGGCGCGCCCACCTCGGGCAGCGGGAGCGGCACCTCCCCGGTGTGCCGGACCATCAGGGTGTACATGTCGGCGTGCCCGAACGGCGGGGCCCCGCTCAGCAGCGCGTACAGCACGCAGCCCAGCGCGTACAGATCGCACCGGCCGTCCACCCGCTCGGACCGCCACTGCTCCGGCGCCATGTACGCCCAGGTGCCGATCACCTGGCCGGTGGCCGTCCAGCCCGTCGTGGCGTCCGCGGAGTAGGCGATGCCGAAGTCGCAGATCTTGAGCCGCCGGTCCGGCACCAGGAAGAGATTGGACGGCTTCAGGTCCCGGTGGACCACGGACTGCCGGTGCGCGGCGTCCAGGGCCCGTGCCGTCTGCGCGGCCAGGTCGACCGCGAAGTCCACCGCGAGCCTGCCCTCCCGCGCCAGTACCGTGGCCAGGTCCTCGCCCGCGAGCAGCTCCATGACGATGAACAGCCGCCCGTCCTGCTGTCCCACGTCGTGCACCACGGTGATCCCGGGGTGCTGGAGCCGCGCCCCGATCGTGGGGGGCCCGCAGTTACCGGGGGCGCGTCAGGGGCGCCCGGGCCGCCCCCGCCGCGCCCGCAACGCGGACGCGCCGGGCCCCGCCCCGGGGGGGGCCCGCCCCCCTCGTGCCCGCCCCCCGTCGCCCCCTCGGTTGCGGGGGTGGTGTGGCCCCCCCCCCCGGTGGGGCGCCCCCTCCCCCCCGGGGCCTCCTCTCGCGCCCCCCGGGGCCGCCTCCAGCAGCACCTTCACGGCGACGGACCGGTCCAGCGCCAGGTCGTGCCCGCGCCACACCTCGCCCATCCCGCCCTTGCCGAGCCGCTGTTCCAGCCGGTACCGGCCGGCCAGCTCATCCCCCACCCGCACCGCAGAGCCCCCTGACATCACGTCATGCGACGTTCTCCCAGGGGGCATTGTGTCCTGCGAAGTGAACGGCAGGGGGTGCTACGGTTCCCCGCGCCTGCGGATCTTGTTCCCGAGCCAGACCAGCGGGTCGTACTTGCGGTCCACCGCCCGCTCCTTCAGCGGGATCAGCGCATTGTCGGTGATCTTGATGCCCTCGGGGCAGACCTCCGTACAGCACTTGGTGATGTTGCAGTAGCCGAGCCCGTGCTCGTCCTGGGCCGTGCGCTTGCGGTCCAGGCCCGCCTCGGCCGCCGCGTCCAGCGGATGCATGTCCAGCTCCGCGACCCGCATCAGGAAGCGCGGACCCGCGAACGCCGGCTTGTTCTCCTCGTGGTCGCGCACCACGTGACAGGTGTCCTGGCACAGGAAGCACTCGATGCACTTCCGGAACTCCTGCGACCGGTCCACGTCCACCTGCTGCATCCGGTACGCGCCCGGGGCCACCCCCTCCGGCGGCACGAACGCCGGGACCTCGCGCGCCTTGCTGTAGTTGAACGACACGTCCGTGACCAGGTCCCGGACGACCGGGAAGGCCCGCAGCGGGGTCACCGTGATCGTCTCGGACCGGTCGAAGGTGGACATGCGCGTCATGCACATCAGCCGCGGCCGCCCGTTGATCTCCGCGCTGCACGAGCCGCACTTGCCGGCCTTGCAGTTCCAGCGCACCGCCAGGTCCGAGGCCTGGGTGGCCTGGAGCCGGTGGACGATGTCCAGGACGACCTCGCCGTCGTGGACCTCCACGGTGAAGTCCCTCAGCTCCCCGCCCTCCGCGTCGCCCCGCCAGATCCGGAAGCGGGCGTCGTAGTCAGTCACTCGTAGAGCTCCTCTTCGGCGAGGTACTTGACCAGCTCTTCCTTCTCGAAGAGCGCGAGCAGGTCGGGGCGGATGGGTTCGGTGCGGGTCCGCACGAGGGAGATCCGGTCGGCCGCCGGGTCCCCGGGCACCGGGTCGGCCGGGCGGCACAGCAGGTTCACCGGGCGCCAGGCGCGCTCCATCGACGGGCAGTCCTCCCGGGTGTGCCCGCCGCGGCTCTCGGTGCGCTCCAGGGCCGCACGGGCCACGCACTCGCTGACCAGCAGCATGTTCCGCAGGTCCAGGGCGAGGTGCCAGCCCGGGTTGAACTGCCGGTGCCCCTCGACCCCGGCCCGGGCCGCCCGTACGCGCAGGCCCGCCAGCTTCTCCAGGGCCTCGGCCATCTCGCCCTCGCGGCGGATGATCCCGACCAGGTCGTTCATGGTCGTCTGGAGCTCCTGGTGGAGCGTGTACGGGTTCTCCGCGCCCTCGGCGGCGTGGAACGGGGCCAGTGCCTCCGCCGCCGCGGCGTCGATCTCGGCCTGGGAGACCGCGGGCGGTGCGCCGGCGAGGCCCTCGGCGTACTGCGCCGCGTGCAGACCGGCCCGCCGGCCGAACACCAGCAGGTCGGACAGGGAGTTCCCGCCGAGCCGGTTCGAGCCGTGCATGCCGCCCGCCACCTCGCCCGCCGCGAACAGGCCCGGCACGCCGACGGTCGCGGCGGTGTCCGAGTCCACCGCGATCCCGCCCATGACGTAGTGGCAGGTCGGGCCGACCTCCATCGGCTCGGCGGTGATGTCCACGTCCGCCAGCTCCTTGAACTGGTGGTACATGGAGGGCAGCCGCCGTTTGATCCGCTCGGCCGGCATCCGGGTCGACACGTCGAGGAAGACCCCGCCGTGCGGGGAGCCGCGGCCCGCCTTGACCTCGGAGTTGATGGCCCGGGCCACCTCGTCGCGGGGGAGCAGCTCGGGCGGGCGCCGGTTGTGGTCCGGGTCCTCGTACCAGCGGTCGCCCTCCTCCTCGGACTCCGCGTACTTCTCCTTGAAGACGTCCGGGACGTAGTCGAACATGAACCGCTTGCCCTCGCTGTTGCGCAGCACCCCGCCGTCGCCGCGCACCGACTCGGTGACGAGGATCCCCTTCACCGAGGGCGGCCAGACCATGCCGGTCGGGTGGAACTGCACGAACTCCATGTTCAGCAGCGGGGCGCCCGCGAGCAGGGCCAGCGCGTGGCCGTCGCCCGTGTACTCCCAGGAGTTCGAGGTGGTCTTGAAGGACTTGCCGATCCCGCCCGTGGCCAGGACCACCGCCGGGGCCTCCAGGACGAAGAACCGGCCGGACTCGCGCTCGTAGCAGAAGGCCCCCGAGACCCTCGGCCCGTCCCCGTGACGGTGGTCCTTGAGGATCCTCGTGACCGTGCACTCCTGGAAGACCCTGAGCCGGGCCTCGTAGTCCCCGTACTCCTTGAAGTCCTCCTGCTGGAGCTGGACGATCTTCTGCTGGAGGGTGCGGATCAGCTCCAGGCCGGTCCGGTCGCCCACGTGCGCGAGGCGCGGGTACTCGTGCCCGCCGAAATTGCGCTGGGAGATCTTCCCGTCCGGGGTGCGGTCGAAGAGGGCGCCCCAGGTCTCCAGCTCCCAGACCCGGTCCGGGGCCTCCTTCGCGTGGAGTTCCGCCATCCGCCACTGGTTGAGGAACTTCCCGCCGCGCATGGTGTCGCGGAAGTGCACCTGCCAGTTGTCGCCCTCGTTGACGTTGCCCATGGAGGCGGCGATCCCGCCCTCCGCCATCACCGTGTGGGCCTTGCCGAACAGGGACTTGCAGATCACGGCCGTGCGCTTGCCCCGCTCGCGGGCCTCGATCGCGGCCCGCAGCCCGGCGCCGCCCGCGCCGACCACGACCACGTCCCACTGCTGCCGGTCCACTTGAGCCATGTCAGAAGATCCTCGGGTCGGTGAAGGTGCCGCTGGCCAGCAGGTACACGTAGAAGTCGCACAGTGCGACGCTGATCAGCGAGGACCACGCGAGCAGCATGTGGCGGGAGTTGAGCCGGCTGATCCAGCCCCACAGCCGGTAGCGCACCGGGTGCTTGGAGAAGTGCCGCAGGCGGCCGCCCATGATGTGCCGGCAGGAGTGGCAGGACAGCGTGTAGGCCCAGATCAGCGCGATGTTGACGAGGAACAGCAGCGTTCCGAGGCCCATGTGGCCCCACTCGTAACGGTCGTTGCGGAACGTCAGGACCGTGTCGTACGTGAGGATGCCCGCGACCGGCAGCGCCGCGTAGAAGAAGTAGCGGTGCGCGTTCTGGAGGATCAGCGGGAACCGCGTCTCGCCGGTGTACGCGGCGTGCGGCTCGGCGACGGCGCAGGCGGGCGGCGAGGCCCAGAAGCCCCGGTAGTACGCCTTGCGGTAGTAGTAGCAGGTCAGCCGGAAGCCGAGCGGGAAGACCAGGATCAGCAGGGCGGGGGACAGGCCCCACCAGCTGCCGAACAGGTCCAGGTTGGGGCCGCCGCGCATCTCCTTGCAGTTCTCCGCGAGACACGGGGAGTAGAACGGGGAGACGTACGGGGCCGCGTAGTAGTCGGCGTTGGCGAAGGCCCGCCACGTCGAGTAGACGATGAAGGCGAGCAGCCCGGCCGCGGTGGCCGCGGGGGCCAGCCACCACCGGTCGGTGCGCAGGTGCCGGGCGGCGATCGCGGCCCGGGAGGCGTCGTGGACGCCGGTCAGCCGGGGTGGTTCCGTGCCTGTGGCCAAAGGGGACTCCGGGTGGAGTGATGAGGGGTGACCCACGAGGCCCAGCCGCGGACGGCTGGGCCGGGTGGGGTGCGGGGTGCCGCGCGTACGGGGGCGAGCCCGTCGGTCAGGGTGCCCTGCGGTCGCGGGCGCCGAGACCCTCGTCGTCGACGTCCTGCCACAGCGTGCTGTCGTACGGGGCGTCCGGAACGGGGACCATCCCCTCCTGGCGTGGCGCCCGCGTCGTGCCGGGGGCCTGCCGGGCCGCGTCCTTGACGTCCCGCTCCAGCCGTTCCACCGACCGGACCAGCTCGTTCAGGTTGCGTCGTACGGCGGTCAAATCGTCTTGCAGGGACATGACTTGCCCTCACTTCCGCTGGTTGCGGTGGCAACGCTCATGTGCGCCTGCGAGTGTCGCGCCTCCCGTCCCCGGTTGTGAAGGGACGTGCAGCGATTGCGGGCGCGCAGGCGCAATCTGTGCGCCCCTCCCTGCTCCCATTTTGATCCCTCTTCCGGGGGAACGCCCGCCCGTGGCGCAAGCGGGATTGGTCCGCACGGGTGGGGTTCGCGGCGTGGCGAGGGCCGGCTGCGAGAGGTGCGGGGGGCGGTGGATTTCAGTGTGTTGCGGCACCCAGTGTGATCAGCTCCATATACCGCCATACGTGATCAAGCCGCCCCTTTCACGCCCCGTCCCGGAGGTACCGCCCATGTCCCAGAGAAGGCGCAGGTCCTTGGCGCTCCTGACCTCGGGAGTCCTCGCACTGCCGCTGCTCGCGGGGTGCGGCGCCGGTGACGACGACGGCGGTCCCGTGGCCGCCGGCCAGGACATCGCGGCGACGGCCCGCGACCAGGTCGCCGACGGCGGCGTGCTGCGCTGGGCGGTGGACACCCTCCCCGACACCCTGAACGCCTTCCAGGCCGACGCGGACGCCACCACCGGCCGGATCGCCGGAGCGGTGCTGCCCCAGCTGTTCACCCTGGACGAGAAGGGCCGGCCGGTCGCCAACCCGGACTACCTGGAGAAGGCCGAGGTCGTCGAGCGCGAGCCCAAGCAGGTCGTCCTGTACAAGCTGAACCAGCAGGCGGTGTGGAGCGACGGCCGCGAGATCGGCGCCGCCGACTTCGTGGCGCAGTGGCGGGCCCTGAACGGCAAGGACTCGGCGTACTGGACGGCCCGCAACGCCGGCTACGACCGGATCGAGAAGATCGAGCGCGGCAAGACCGACCTGGAGGTCAAGGTCACCTTCGCCAAGCCGTACACCGACTGGCGCTCCCTGTTCACGCCGCTCTACCCCAAGCAGGTCACCGGCACCCCGGACTCCTTCAACGAGGGGGCCCGCGGCACCCTCAAGGTCACCGCCGGGCCCTTCAACCTCGGCGCCATCGACAAGACGACCGGAACCGCGGCCCTGACCCGCAATGCCCGCTGGTGGGGCCGGCCGGCCAAGCTGGACACGCTCGTCCTGACCGCCGTGCCCCGCGCCCAGCGCCCGGCCGCGCTGGCCGCCGGCAAGGTCGACCTGGCGGACGTCGACCGTGCGGCCGCCGACCGGATCGCGGCGGCCCGCCGGGAGGCGGAGCACGCCCCCGGCTCGGGCGGGGCCCCGGAGCACGGGCCGGGCGCCGCGGTCACCCCGGCCGAGGCCACGCTCTCGTGGGCGGTGGCGAACGGCCCCGACGAGGGCAAGGCGGCGGCGGAGCGGGACACCCGCGCACAGAACGCCGAGGCGGCCAAGGCCCATGCCGACGAGCAGCGGGCCCTGCGCGCCTTCACGGTCCGCAAGTCCCTGGAGCCGGCCTACACGCAGCTCGCCCTGAACGGGGCCTCCGGCCCGCTGGCCGACGAGCGGGTCCGGCGGGCCGTGGCCCGGGCCCTGGACCGCAAGGAATTGGCCGAGATCGTACTGAAGCCCCTGGGCCTGCCGGCGAAGCCGGTCGGCAGCCACGTGGCGCTGGCCGGGCAGCGGGCGTACGCCGACAACAGCGGCGCGCTCGGCGGCAAGGACCTCCACGCGGCCGAGGCCCTGCTCGCGGACGCGGGCTGGCGCCGGGGCGGCAAGATCACCGAGCCGGCCGGCGCGAAGGCCGGCTCCGAGAACGCGGAGGGCGAGGGCCAGGACGACTCGAAGACCCCGTCGGGCCCGGGCACCGGGAACGACGGCCTGTACATCGTGGGCCAGGAGGACGAGCGCAACGGCGACGGCCTGGAGCGCGGTATCCCGGCGGTCGGCGGGGAAACGTTCGCGCAGGGCGGCCGCGGCGGGCGGGTCTCCCCGGTGCCGGGCGTGGCCCTGCACGCGGAGGAGCAGAAGGCGGCACTGCTGGCCCAGGCCGACGCCCTGGACGGGAAGAACCCGGCGGATCCGGCCGAAGCGGCGGACGCGGCGGGCGCGGGCACGGTGGGCTCCGGCTCCGGCTCCGGCTCCGCCTCCGACGACGCCAAGCGCGGCCCGGCCCGCGACGGCGAGGCCCCCGGGCCCGGCAAGGCGGGCAGTGCCTCCCCGGCGCCCGCCCCGGCCAAGCAGGCCCGCACCTCCGGGAACATGCTCGCCAAGGACGGCAAGGCGCTCAGCCTGCGCTTCGTCCTCCCGGCCGGCCCCGGCTCCGAGGCGCTGCGCACGGTCGGCGAGCGGATCGCCCAGATGCTCCGCAAGGTCGGGGTGAACACCGAGCTGACCAAGGTCGCCGACGAGAGCTTCTTCAAGGACCACGTCGCCTCGGGCCAGTACGACCTGGCGCTGTACTCCTGGCCGGCGACGGCCTACCCGGCCACCGACGCCCGGCCCATCTTCGCCAAGCCGGAGCCGGCCGCCGACGGCTCGCTCCTCGTCGAACAGAACTACACCCGGGTCGGCACCGACCACATCGACCAGCTCTTCGACCAGGCGCTCGGCGAGCTGGACGAGGACGCCTCGCGCGAGCTGATGCGCAAGGCGGACGCCCGGATCTGGGCCGCGGCCGGATCCATCCCGCTCTACCAGCGCCCCGAGCTGGTGGCCGTCAAGCCGAACCTCGCCAATGCCGGCGCCTTCGGCCTCGGCACCCCCCGTTTCCAGGACATCGGCTGGAAGAAGCCGCCGGCCGCGGCCAAAGACCCGGGGAAGAAGAAGTGACAAAACGGGGCCAGACAGATTGAGCTTCGGCTCACAAGCTCAGATGTGACTCAAGTCGCTTGCCCGCCGGATCCTCCGGCGGGCAAGGTCGTGCGTACCCGTTGACCCGCGGCAATACCCGCAGTACCCCCAGCCGGGAACCCCCCACCCCGTACCCGGCCCTTCTCAGTCCTCCGGCCTCTTGACAGACCCCCCGGCGGGCGGTTCCCGCCACGCGACGTACGATGGGGTAAGGCCGTGGCAGGTTTTCCGCCCGGTCGAGGCGCGCGTGCCGGACCGTACGCGCCGCCATCCACGATCCCGGGAGAAGCGCCGAAGTGCCCACGCGCCACGACATCCGTAACGTCGCCATCGTCGCCCACGTCGACCATGGCAAGACGACCATCGTCGATGCCATGCTCAAGCAGGCCGGTGCCTTCGCCGCCCACCAGCAGCTCGACGACCGCATGATGGACTCGAACGACCTGGAGCGTGAGAAGGGCATCACGATCCTCGCCAAGAACACGGCGGTGAAGTATCACCCCAAGGACGGCGGGGCCCCGATCACGATCAACATCATCGACACCCCCGGCCACGCCGACTTCGGTGGTGAGGTCGAGCGCGGTCTGTCGATGGTGGACGCCGTCGTCCTGCTGGTGGACGCCTCCGAGGGTCCGCTGCCCCAGACCCGCTTCGTCCTGCGCAAGGCCCTGCAGGCGAAGATGCCGGTCATCCTCTGCATCAACAAGACGGACCGCCCGGACTCCCGGATCGACGAGGTCGTCAACGAGACGTACGACCTCTTCCTGGACCTGGACGCGGACGAGGACCAGATCGAGTTCCCGATCGTCTACGCCTGCGGCCGTGACGGCGTGGCCTCGCTGACCAAGCCGGAGGACGGCACCGTCCCCGCGGACAGCGACAGCCTGGAGCCGTTCTTCTCCACCATCCTGGAGCACGTCCCCGCCCCGGTGTACGACGACGAGGCGCCCCTCCAGGCCCACGTCACCAACCTGGACGCCGACAACTTCCTCGGCCGCATCGCGCTGCTCCGCGTCGAGCAGGGCGAGCTGCGCAAGGGCCAGACCGTCGCGTGGATCAAGCGTGACGGCTCGATCTCCAACGTCCGCATCACCGAGCTGATGATGACCGAGGCGCTCACCCGCAAGCCGGCCGAGGTCGCGGGCCCCGGTGACATCTGCGCCGTCGCCGGCATCCCCGACATCATGATCGGTGAGACCCTGGCCGACCCGGAGAACCCGATCGCGCTGCCGCTGATCTCGGTCGACGAGCCGGCGATCTCCATGACCATCGGCACCAACACCTCCCCGATGGTCGGCCGCGGCGGTACGGGCAAGGGCGCGGACGCGAAGTCCGCGGTCAAGGACCGCAAGGTCACCGCCCGCCAGGTCAAGGACCGTCTGGACCGCGAGCTCATCGGCAACGTCTCGCTCCGCGTCCTCGACACCGACCGCCCGGACGCCTGGGAGGTCCAGGGCCGCGGTGAGCTCGCGCTCGCCATCCTGGTCGAGCAGATGCGCCGCGAGGGCTTCGAGCTGACCATCGGCAAGCCGCAGGTCGTCACGCAGGAGATCGACGGCAAGACGCACGAGCCGGTCGAGCGCATGACGATCGACGTGCCCGAGGAGCACATGGGCGCCGTCACGCAGCTCATGGGTGTCCGCAAGGGCCGCATGGACAACATGTCGAACCACGGCTCCGGCTGGGTCCGCATGGAGTTCGTCGTCCCGTCGCGCGGCCTCATCGGCTTCCGCACGGAGTTCCTGACCAACACCCGCGGTACGGGTATCGCCCACTCGATCCACGAGGGCCACGAGCCCTGGTTCGGCCAGCTGGTGACCCGTAACAACGGTTCGCTGGTCGCCGACCGCTCCGGTGCGGTCACGCCGTTCGCGATGATCAACCTGCAGGAGCGCGGCGTCCTGTTCACCGAGCCCGGCACCGAGGTGTACGAGGGCATGATCGTCGGCGAGAACTCGCGCTCCGACGACATGGACGTGAACATCACCAAGGAGAAGAAGCTCACCAACATGCGTGCGGCTTCCGCGGACAACACGGAGAACGTGATTCCGCCGCGCAAGCTCTCCCTGGAGCAGTCCCTGGAGTTCTGCCGCGACGACGAGTGCGTCGAGGTGACCCCGGAGGCGGTCCGCATCCGCAAGGTCGTCCTGGACCAGAAGGAGCGCTCGCGCACCGCGTCGCGCGCCAAGTCCGCCAAGTAGGACCGGCCCGCAGGTCCGGCACGTAAGAACCGGGCTCCGCGGGGCGGCTGTTCGACCGGCAACCCCTTCACCACGGCTTCGTGGGGGAGGGGTTGTTGTCGTTTGTCAAGCGGATTGTTGCGTTCCAGTGTCCGCGGTGTCCGTATACCGACCGTGACACTCCGACTGATGAGCTAACAGTCCGTTTCGCACGTGTCTGTCTCCTATCCGTTTGTCCGGATTTCGGGTTTTCGCCATGCGGTGATGTTGTGAAAACGAGACCAGTTAAGTGTGGTTTACGGTCAGGCCGTCCCCGAGGATGGCTCCATTGAGCTCGGGTCAATGGGTCACACGCTGTGGGGAGCGTCGACTCACGAGCACACTCGGGGCACAGTTCATCTCGCCGTCAGGGGTGTCGGCGAATCGTTCATGTGTCCCGCACATCAAACAGTGGACTCATGAGGAGGAAACCCATGCGCGGTGCCAAGAGCGCCAAGTGGGTAGCGGGCGCGATTGTCGTCGCCCTGGCTGCGACCGCCTGCGGTGGCAACGACAAGGCCGCCGGCGGCAAGGGCGAGGTTGACCCGAACGGCATCTACTCCGTCGAGGTGGGCGAGCCCGAGAAGCTCCTCCAGCCGGCCGACACGATGGAGTCCAACGGCTCGATCGTCATGTCCGGGCTGTTCTCGCAGCTCGTCGACTACGACGCCGACGGCAAGCTGACCATGGTCAACGCCGAGTCGGTCGAGTCCAAGGACAGCAAGCTCTGGACCGTCAAGCTCAAGCCGGGCTGGACCTTCCACGACGGCACCAAGGTGACCGCCGAGTCGTACGTCAAGGCCTGGAACTGGGCCGCGAACATCAACAACAAGCAGGGCAACGCCTCTTGGTTCGCGGACATCAAGGGCTTCGAGGCGCTCCACCCCGAGGCCGAGGGCGCCAAGCCCACCGCCGAGGCGCTGGAGGGCCTGAAGGTCGTCGACGAGAACACCTTCACCATCGAGCTCGCGAACGCCGTTCCGTACTTCGCGTACAAGCTCGGCTACGAGGTCTTCTCCCCGCTGCCCGAGTCCTTCTACAAGGACCCGAAGGCCGCCGGTGAGAAGCCGGTCGGCAACGGCCCCTACAAGTTCAAGTCGTGGGAGCACAAGAAGCAGATCGAGCTCACCCGCTTCGACGACTACAAGGGCGAGAACAAGGCGAAGAACGGTGGTGTGATCCTCAAGAACTACTCCACCCTCGAAACCGCCTACGAGGACCTGAAGTCGGGCAACGTCGACGTCCTGCGTCAGATCGGCCCGAAGGACCTCCCGGTCTACCGTGCCGACCTCGGCGACCGCGCCGTGGACCAGGCGTACTCCGCGATCCAGACCCTGGCCATCGCGTTCTACGCCGACCAGTGGAAGACCCCGAAGCCGGTCGACCCGAAGGTCCTCCAGGGCCTGTCGATGGCGATCGACCGTGACACCATCACCAAGACGGTGCTCCAGGGCACCCGCGAGCCGGCCACGGGCTGGGTCGCCAAGGGCGTCCTCGGCTACACGCCGAACGCCACCGGTGACGTCACCAAGTTCAACCCGGCCAAGGCCAAGGAGCTCATCGCCGCGGGCGGTGGCGTTCCGAACAACGAGATCTCCATCCAGTTCAACTCGGACGGCGGTCACAAGGAATGGGTCGACGCTGTCTGCAACAGCATCACCCAGGCCACCGGCGTCAAGTGCACCGGCGACGCGAAGCCGGACTTCCAGGCCGACCTCCAGGCCCGTAAGTCCAAGCAGGTCAAGTCGATCTACCGCTCCGGCTGGGTCCTCGACTACCCGGTGAACGCCAACTTCATCAGCGACCTGTTCCGTACGGGCGCGGGCGGCAACCAGGGTGGCTTCTCGAACCCCGACCTGGACGCCAAGATCGCCGCTGCCGACACGGCCTCGACGCTCGACGAGTCGGTGAAGGCGTACCAGGGCATCGAGAAGGACCTGGTCAACTACATGCCCTCGATCCCGCTCTGGTACTACAAGGTCAACGCGGGCTTCTCCGAGAAGGTCCAGAACGTGAAGTACGCCCAGGACGGCGACCCGATCCTCGAAGGCGTCGAGGTCAAGAAGTAAGTCCCACAGCGTAATTCCGCTCGACGGATGTGGGCCGGCGGGGAGCCGGCCCGCATCCGGGCCTAAATGCAGAGCCTCGGGGGGCCCTTTCGCGACGCAGTGACGATCCCGTCACGTGCGTGCGTGGCGAAAGGGCCCGTCCGGCTGCCTCTGCCGCATCTTCTACGGAGGCATGATGGGGCGCTATGTCGCACGACGACTGCTCCAGATGATCCCGGTCTTCTTCGGGACGACCCTGCTCATCTTCTTGATGGTCTACAGCCTGCCCGGCGACCCCGTGGCCGGACTCTTCGGCGACAAGGGAACAGACCCCGCCACGCTGGCCGCACTCCGGCACGAGCACGGGCTGGACCTGCCGATCCTGCAGCAGTACTGGAATTACATTTCGGACATCCTGTTCCACTTCGACTTCGGCAAGCAGATCCGAAGCGGACGCGAGATCACGGACGTCCTCGGCAGCGCGTTCCCGGTCACGCTCCGCCTGGCCCTGCTGGCCTTCGCCATCGAAATGGTCATCGGCCTCGGCCTCGGCATCGTCGCCGGCCTCAAGGCCGGCAAGCTGGCGGACAACCTCGTCCTGATCCTCACGCTGCTGATCATCTCGATGCCGGTCTTCGTGCTCGGCTTCATCATCAAGACGGTGTTCGCCTTCCAGCTCGGCTGGATCGAACCCAACGTCAGCAACAACGAGACGTGGGGCGAACTGCTCACGCCGGCGATCGTGCTCGGCTCGCTGTCCCTCGCCTACGTGGCCCGTCTGACCCGCACCTCGATGGCCGAGAACCTGCGCGCCGACTACGTGCGCACCGCGGTCGCCAAGGGTCTTCCGAAGCGCCGCGTCATCGGTGTGCACCTGATGCGCAACTCGATGATCCCCGTCGTGACCTTCCTGGGTACCGACATCGGTGCCCTCATGGGCGGCGCCGTCGTCACCGAGGGCATCTTCAACGTCAAGGGCGTCGGTGGTCTGATCTACGACTCGATCATCCGCCGCGAAGGCCTGACCGTCGTCGGTGTCGTCACCGTCCTCGTCGTGGTCTACCTCGTCGCCAGCCTTCTCGTCGACCTCCTCTACGCGGTCCTGGACCCGAGGATCCGGTATGCCTGACATGACCAAGACCGAAGTCGTCTCGACCGAGGGCGCCGTGGCACCCGTCGACGCGATCGCACCCGTCACCAGCGAGAAGGCGCGCAGCCTCTGGGGCGACGCCTGGGCCGACCTCCGTCGCAACCCGTACTTCGTCGTCTCCTCGGTGCTGATCTTCCTGCTGCTGATGATCGCCGCCTTCCCGGGCCTGTTCACCAGCGCCGACCCCACCAAGGGCGACCTGGTCCACCACTTCCTGACCAAGCCCGAGCTCGGCAGCATCGGCTCGCCCGACTGGCTCGGTTACGACGGCCAGGGCCGCAGCGTCTACGCCCGCCTGATCTACGGGACCCGCGCCTCGATCATCGTCGCCGTCGCCGTGACGGCGATCGTGACCGTCATCGGCGCGATCACGGGCATGATCTCCGGCTACTTCGGCGGCATCACCGACGCGATCATCTCCCGCATCACCGACATCTTCTTCGGCATCCCGTTCCTGCTCGGCTCGATGGTCGTCCTCCAGGCCTTCACCAAGCGCACGGTGTGGACGGTCGTCTTCGCCCTGGCCTTCCTCGGCTGGACGCAGATCACCCGCGTCATGCGCGGTTCGGTCATCACCGTGAAGCAGGCCGACTACGTCCACGCCGCGAAGGCACTGGGCGCGGGCACCGTCCGCATCCTGTTCCGGCACGTCCTGCCGAACGCCATGGCCCCGGTGATCGTGGTCTCCACCATCGCGCTCGGCGGCTACGTCGGCGCCGAGGCGACCCTGTCCTACCTGGGTCTGGGCCTCGCCTCCCCGACCATCTCGTGGGGCGTGGACATCTCCGCCGGTTCGGCCCAGATCCGAGTGGCGCAGCACATCCTGCTGTACCCCTCGCTGATGCTGAGCGTCACCGTTCTCGCGTTCATCATGCTCGGCGAAGCGGTGCGCAACGCCCTCGACCCGAAGCTGCGCTGAGGAGGGCGTAAGTGATCACCATGGACAACACCAGTACCGTTCCCTCCCCGCGTGACGGGAACCCGCAGACGCCGCTCCTCGAAGTGCGCGACCTGCACGTGGAGTTCCACACCCGTGACGGCGTGGCCAAGGCCGTCAACGGCGTCAACTACTCGGTCGGCGCCGGCGAGACCCTCGCCGTGCTCGGCGAGTCGGGCTCCGGCAAGTCCGTCACCGCCCAGGCCATCATGGGCATCCTCGACATGCCCCCCGGCAAGATCCCGCAGGGCGAGATTTTCTTCCGCGGCCAGGACATGCTCAAGATGAGCTTCGAGGAGCGGCGCAAGCTCCGCGGCCGGAAGATCGCCATGATCTTCCAGGACGCGCTGTCCTCGCTGAACCCGGTGCTCACCGTCGGCTACCAGCTGGGCGAGATGTTCCGCGTCCACCAGGGCCTGTCGAAGAAGGAAGCCCGGCTCAAGGCCATCGAGCTGATGGACAAGGTGAAGATCCCCGCCGCGAAGCAGCGCGTGGACGATTACCCGCACCACTTCTCGGGCGGTATGCGCCAGCGCATCATGATCGCCATGGCGATCGCGCTGGAGCCGGACCTGATCATCGCCGACGAGCCGACCACGGCCCTCGACGTGACCGTCCAGGCCCAGGTCATGGACCTGCTCGCGGAGCTCCAGCGCGAGCTGAACATGGGCCTGATCCTGATCACCCACGACCTCGGCGTCGTCGCCGACGTCGCGGACAAGATCGCGGTCATGTACGCGGGCCGGATCGTCGAGACGGCTCCCGTGCACGAGATCTACAAGCGGCCGGCCCACCCGTACACCCGGGGCCTGCTCGACTCGATCCCGCGCCTGGACCAGAAGGGCCAGGAGCTCTTCGCGATCAAGGGCCTGCCGCCCAACCTCCTGCGACTGCCGACCGGCTGCTCGTTCAACCCGCGCTGCACCGCCGCGCAGGACATCTGCCGTTCGGACGTGCCCCTGCTCCAGGTGGTCAGCGAGCAGGACGGCTCCGAGCTGCCCGGCCGCTCCAGCGCCTGCCACTTCTGGAAGGAGCAGCTCCATGGCTGAGCTCACCAAGAACGCCCCCGAGCGCGAGCCGATCCTCCAGGTCCGCAACCTGGTCAAGCACTTCCCGCTGACCCAGGGCATCCTGTTCAAGAAGCAGGTCGGCGCGGTCAAGGCCGTCGACGGCATCAGCTTCGACCTGTACCGGGGCGAGACGCTGGGCATCGTCGGCGAGTCCGGCTGTGGCAAGTCCACGGTCGCCAAGCTGCTGATGAACCTGGAGCGGGCCACCGCCGGCGAGGTCTTCTACAAGGGCCAGGACATCACCAAGCTGTCCGGCCGCGCGCTGAAGACCGTCCGCCGCAACATCCAGATGGTCTTCCAGGACCCGTACACGTCGCTGAACCCGCGCATGACGGTCGGCGACATCATCGGGGAGACCTACGAGATCCACCCCGAGGTGGCTCCGAAGGGCGACCGGCGCCGCAAGGTCCAGGAGCTCCTGGACGTCGTGGGCCTGAACCCGGAGTACATCAACCGGTACCCGAACATTTTATCCGGCGGACAGCGCCAGAGGATTTTGATAGTGTGGTTC
>NZ_JBHYVA010000126.1:0-15750 GCF_042750055.1 Streptomyces sp. NPDC059456 | reverse complement strand
CCCCGTATCCCCGCTCCGCGCTCCGCGCTCCGGCCCCGCGTGCGCCGGGCCCTCACCCACCCCGCCCCCCCCCCCCCCAACGCCCCCCGCTGACCCCCCCCCCCCCCCCAACCCGCGGGGGGCGGGCGGGCGCGCACCCGGGCGGCTCCGCTGCACAGCCACTGCCGCCGGCGGCCATCCCACCCATGCACCGCAGGCGTGACAGCACCACGCGCAGCACCTGGGCCTCGTCCCGGCTCGGTGACGTGGCCACCGTTGAGAGCCGCGACTTCCCCGCCGGCTCGTACCTGCCCTCCGGGGAAGTCGCCCAGCACCTGATGACGCGCGCCCGGTGCTGAAGGACCAGGACGACCCCACGGGCGAAATCCGCGCCGGCTGGCCGCCGACCCCGCCCACCACGACCTCGTCGAGCGCTACCGCGCCCTGCTGGAGGACCTCATCGACGCCGAGATCGGCCCCGACGCCCGCGACTGGGTCACCGAACGGCCCCAACTGCTCGGCTGGCCAACCTGGCACGGCGACGACCACCGCCCCGAGACCCTCACCGCGCAAGGACGCCCCCTTCGATCAGGCCGGTGAGGGCGTTCTCGGCCGCGCAGGGGTACCCCGTGAAGGGCTGGGCGGCGAGTGCGCCGTCGGTCACGGCCAGGATCGAGTAGGAGCTGTACAGGAGGTGGAAGGTCCGGCTCTCCTGGTCGGTCGGCAGGGATGCCGGCAGCAGCGCCTCGATCGTCGCGCGTGGGCCCGCGCCCGGGCCGGCGCCGGCGCCCGCGCCCGTAACAACGCGGCCCTGGTGGCCCGGTGGCCGGCCTACTTCGTGGCGTTCGAGGTCCTGTCCCGCAGGACCTTCAGGGCCCGGTCGAAGGACGAGTCCTTGTTCTGGTCGAACTCCTCCGTCGTGAAGACCGGCTCGGTGAGGTGCGGTGGGATGCCCACGCCGTCGAAGGTCCTGCCCGACCGGGTCAGCAGCTCCTCGTTCGGCAGCCAGACCGACATGCCGTTGGGGAGCTTGCGCACCATGACGTCCGAGAAGACGCCCTGCGTGGGCTGTCCGATCCGCACGGTCCGGCCGGGCCGTTCCATGAGGGCCTGGGTGAAGGTCTCACCCGCGCTGACGGTCGAGCCGCCGGTCAGCACGGCGACCGGCCCGGTGTAGCGGGGGCCCTGGGCCGGCGTGACGTACAGGGGCTGGGGGCGAGTGTGCCGGGTGGGGTCCGCGGGATCGTTACGGGCCCGCTTTGAGTAGGCGAGATAGGGGGTGTCGGTCAGCCGCCCGGCAATGTGGAGCCCCATGGCGTCGGAGCCGCCGCCGTTGACCCGCAGGTCGATGACCAGGCCCTTCAGGTGCCGGACACGCTCCTCGCCGAAGACCGTGTCCAGCGCCTTGTCGAGCTCGGCCAGCTCCGCGGCGTAGGAGGCCTCGCCGCCCGCGTAGCCGCCGAAACCGGAGATCCGCAGGTAGCCCTGTCCGCCGGGGAGGTCGGCGTAGGTGATCCGCCCGGCGGCGAAGTCCTTGAGGTTCCGGGCGTCCTCGAGGTCGCGCTCCACGACGAACTTCTTGACCTTGGCGTCGAGGTTTCCGTCGGGCCGGACGGTGCCGGGGCGGACCTGCGCGAAGGCCCGGTCGGGGTCGCCGTCGCCGTCACGGTCGAGGTCCCAGACGGCGACGTGGGCGTCGTGGAGCGGCTCCACCATCCTGCTGAAGACGGCGAAGAGTTCGTCCGGGGTCGTCCCATCGCGGACCGTGGGCCGGTATCGGTCGCGTACGGCGTGCCAGTCGATGCCCTTCGCAGCGAAGAAGGGGTAGTTCTCCTCGAAGGACTGCCAGAAGACGTCGAAGGAGGCGAGCGGACCCCCGGCGGCGGAACGCGTGCAGTCGTCGGGCAGTTCCGTCATCCGGAGCAGGTTCCGTTCACCGACGTCACCGTCCAGCCGTAAGGAAGCGCGGTCGCGGTCCCCGCGGGTGCGCACGGTGAGGACGGTGCCTCCCGGCGTGGTGTAGGCGCCGGGTCCGGTCCGCTGCGCCGTGTCGCCCGCGATGCAGCTGACGGTGGTGGTCTGGTACTCCCGGAGGGTTCCATTCTGGATGGACAGCACGGTGCCGTAGCCGTCGGTACGCCAGATTCCGTCGGTGGTCGGCTGGTGGGCGGTGGCGGCCGACGCGGCTGCGCCGACGAGGGCCAGGGCGACGGAGGTGGCCGTGACGATGCGCACGATCTTGCCTTCTCTGTGGGCGACTTGCCGGGGACCGCCCCACCGTCGCCGACACGGGTTCCACCGGACCATCCGGCTGTCCGGCCGATCGGGGATGGGGCCAGCCCCCGCTACCCGCGGTACCCGGGACCGTACGCCTGGGTTCAACCTGAATGAGGACGCTTGACGCGTGATCAGGCAGGCGGCGCGCCACTGTCTGCCGCCAGGCGTGTGAGCCACTCGCGCAGGAGGTGCTGTTCCGCGTTGCTCAGGACGTCGGAGTCGTCGGGGAGGGCGGCGCGCAACGCGCGGGCCGCCGCGGCGGGACCGGACTCCGCGGCGGGAATCGCCGGTTCGGCGCGAGTGACGGCCGCGACCATGGACTCCCGCAGGATGGTCAGCAGTGCCGGATTGCGGCGGTCCGCGGGCGTGGAGTGCCAGGTGGTGACTGCTCCCTGGCCGGTTGCCCGGATGATCTGGGCGGCCAGCTCCTCGTCGACCCGCAGCCATCCCCCGGCCGCCAGCCGACGCACCCGCCCACGGAGGATTTCCAGGCCCGAGCGGTGTGCTGCGTCCGATCCCAGGCCGGTGGCCCGGTTCATCACCGCGAACAGCTCGGGGCGGGAGACGCCGAACTCGACCACCACGTCCCAACCGCGACGCAGCTCCTCCACCGGGTCCTGCGGGGCGGGGTCGAGCTGCGCGCGTTTTCTCTCCAGGAACTGCGCGTAGCCGTGCTCGGCGACGGCCTCGAGGAGACCCTCCTTGTCGCCGAAGAGGCGGTAGATCGCCGGCGGCTGCATTCCGGCCGCGGCGGCGACCGCGCGGGTGCTCACCGCGCCGGGGCCGCCGTTTTCCAGCAGCTCGACGGCCGCCTCGACGATGCGGCGCCGGGGGTTGTCGGTTGAGTCGTGCGTAGGCATGAATCGATGATACCGAAGATCTGTTTCCGTTGGAATTTCCAGTGTTACTGTTGAAGTGATTCCACCGGAAACACTGTCGGGAGAACCCCATGATCATCGTTACCGGAGCCACCGGAAAGCTCGGCCGCCGCACTGTCGAGCGCCTCCTGGAGCGCGTCCCCGCCGACCGCCTCGGCGTCAGCGTCCGCGACCCCCGCAAGGCCCAGGACCTCGCCGACCGCGGCGTCCGTGTCCGGCAGGGCAGCTTCGACGACCCCGACTCGCTCACGCACGCCTTCGAAGGAGCCGAGCAACTGCTCCTCGTCTCCCTCGACCGCACGGGCGAAGAGTGCGTCAGCGGCCACCGTGCCGCCGTCGACGCCGCCGTGAAGGCCAAGGTCGGCCGCATCCTCTACACCAGCCAGACGGGCGCTGCCCACGACTCCCGCTTCCAGGCCTGCCGGGACCACGCCAGGACCGAGGACCTGCTGCGCGCCACCGGCCTGCCCTGGACCGCGCTGCGCAACGGCTTCTACGCGGCCAGCGCCCTGCAGTTCCTGGAGTCCGCCCGCCACACCGGCGATATCGCCCTTCCCGCCGACGGCCCTGTCGCCTGGACCGGCCACGACGACCTCGCCGAGGCCACCACGGCGATCCTCCTCGATGAGGGCCGATTCGACGGGCCCACCCCGCCGCTCACCGGCCCGGCGGCGCTCGACTTCGACACCGTCGCCGAGATCGCGTCGCAGGTCACCGGACGGCCCTTCACCCGCACCGTCGTCCCCGACGACGCCTTCCGCGAGCAGGTCCTGGCGCACGGCGCCCCGGCCCCGATCGCCGACCTCATGCTGGGCATCTTCGGCGCGGCACGGAATGGCGAGTTCAGCACGGTCGACTCGACGCTGGCCAAGCTGATCGGGCGGGAGCCCGCCGCCTTCCGCCCCCAGCTGGAGCGCGCCTGGGCCGAATGAATCCAGCGGGGCACGCAGACGGCCCCGGCCCGACTCGCCGCCCACAAGGGCTCGTTCTCCGTTGCCCGAGGCGTCGATCACCAGATCGGCCTCGACCCGTCCGGCCACAGCCACAGCAGGGGAGAAGGCGACGTCAGCAGACAGAGGGTGCGGCGGGCACTGTCGGTCGGGCAGTCGATGAGCCGCGACGGCCAGGGTGCCGACTGCGACCCCGATGGGCAATGGCTGCTCACGAGTTGCCTGCGAGCGCAGCGCGCGGTGCGGGGAAGGCCTGGCAAGAGCGCAGAGGCTCCGCCGGCGGTTCGAGGCTGCGCTGCGCGGAGAGCCTGCGGGGGTCCACCGAACCGAGCAGAGGGGATCGCCAAGGGAAAGACGCTGTGACGTTGTGACCGCTTCCGACCCACTCACGTGAGTGGGTTGAGTGCAGAGCTGGGCCGCTTCTCAGCGATCGCCTCGCGGCCCGGATGTGCATGGCCGCGAGGCGGAGTGCGGCCATGACCTGGGTGAACGCCGGTGCGTCACCGGCCTGGCCGGGTGTGAGAGACCGGTGGCCGGCAGCGGCAGTCTGCGGCGAGGTGGATCCCCGTGGCCGGCCCGCCGCGGGAACGTCCGAGGGCATGGTCAGCCGGCTCCCGGCGGGCTCATGGAGGACGGACCGGGCGTCGTGCTCGACTTCAGCACCGACCCGGCGCCTGCACGTCTCCGGCGACGGGCCGGGAAGACCGGATGCGCTACGCGGCCGGAACAGCGGACAACGCCCCCGGGACGGCACGGCGCCGCCCCGTACGGGAGCCGTCCGGGGCGGCGCGCTGCCCGCCGCTACCCCCTCTGGTCGCTGCGCAGCATCGCGATGTAGTGCGTCGCCTGGGCGTAGGTGGTCACGGTGGCGCCGCCGATGTCGGTCGGCGTCGGGCGCGAGCCGTTGCGCTCCTGGTAGATCCACCGGGAGCCCCGCCCCCAGTCGTTCTCCTCCTCGGCTTCCTGGGCGGTCAGGGCGGCGCCGCCGCCGAGGGCCTCGCGCACCGTGCCCTCGATGTTGCGGAAGCGGGCCGCCTCGGCGGTCAGGGCGATCGCCGTGACCAAGTCGCGGCGGATCGCGTTCGCGTCGCCCCCGTCGCGGGCGAACGTCCACAGGGCGTTCATGTTGTTCCACACCCCGTTCGGAGTGATCCACAGCTGCCTGTTCTCGGTCTGGCCGTGCTCCAGGCTGTGGTCGCCCCCGTAGCGCCCGGTGTAAGGCAGGGTGATGGCGTTGCGGGCGAGCGCGTGGCCGAGGTCGAAGGGTTCCTGTTCCCCGGCCTGGCTGAACTGGACGACGTTGCCGGCATTGCCGGTGGAGAAGCCGCGCAGGTAGAGGTTGTTGGCGGTGAGGTAGAGCGTGACCGTCCGCCTGACGTCCTGATTGTTCACCGGCCAGAGGTAGGTGACGTTGACCGCGATGACCTCATTGCCGCGGCTGGTCTCCCACACGGCGTCCGAACCGGAGCCGCCCACCATGGTGCCGGTGTTGTGCACCGACCTGATGAACTCCGTGAAGCGGGCGCGCAGGGCGTTCGGGTTGGTCGAGGTCAGGTCCCAGCTGAGGGTGCGGACGGGGACCTGGAGGGCGGAGGCGGGTGCGGCGTCGGGCCGCGGTTCGGCGGCCTGGGCGGCCGGAGCGGCCGCGGCCAGCAGCGGGAGGCACAGGAGTGCCGCGACGAGGGGCTTGCGCATCGGGGTGATCCTCACGGTGGGCGTGGGTGGCGTGCGGGGGCGGTCGGTCAGTTGACCGTGAAGATGACGTCGGCGTTCTTGCCGCCGCCACCGGACCGGGCGCAGGAGTGGCCCGCGGGCACCTGGCAGTCGTAGGAGTTGCCGCCCGAGAAGGGGTTGTCCCAGCGGAAGACGACCTTGCCGCCGCCGGACATCTGGTACTCGGCCGAGCCTTCCGTGCCGGTGGCGAATCCGTCGGACTCGCTCTGCCAGCGGGCGACCGCGCCGTTGTTCATGACCGACGGGGGCAGGTTGTCGCCGCTCCAGATGCCGTGGTCCAGGCCCGCCCCGGTCCGGGCCAGCAGGGCGCCGGACTGGTTCACCACCGTGACGCGGACGCTGCGCACGGGGGTGACCGCGACGGCGGCTGCCGGCGAGAGGGCCGCGACCCGGGCGGTCGACTTCGCCGTCAGGCTGAAGTTGACGGTGGCGTTGTTCCCGCCGCCGCCCGAGCGGCTGCACTCGTAGCCATCGGGGGCGTCGCAGCTGTAGGAGTTGCTCCCTGCGTAGGGGTTGTTCCAGCGGATGGTCACGTCCTTGGCCGTACCGGCGATGTTGTACGTCACGTGGCCCTCGGTGCCGGTGGCGAACCCGCAGGACTCGCTGCTCCAGGACGCGGAGACGGTCTTGGCGATGGCGTCCGGCGGCAGGCCGTCCCGGGACCAGCACCCATGGTCCAGGCCGGAGCCGGTGCGCAGCAGCTGGCGGCCCGTGCTGTTGGCGAAGATGACGCTGGTGCTGCGCTCGGCGGACTGGACGGACGCGCCGCCGGGGGCGGGCGCGGCCTGGGCGGCGGGGGCGAGCGCGGCGGCGCCACCGGCCAGAGCGGCCAGGAGGGCGGCCGAGGCGGACCACCGGGCACGGGCAATTCTAGACATGCGCATGACAAAACCATCCTTTGTACGAGGGCGGTGAGAAGCGTGGGGGTCGGGGCCGGGCGGGCTTTCCGTCAGTCGACGTACCAGAGGAGATAGCGGCTGGAGCTGTCGTTGGGGTTGCACTCGTAGCGGCTGTACAGGCCCAGGCCGACGGTGAGCGAACCGGCCTGGTTGCACTGGGCGTAGCTCGCATACGAGCCGCCGTAGATCCGGTACTCCTCGGCCGCGCTCGCGGCGCCGGAGGAGACGGCCACGAGGGCGGCGGCGGCGCAGAGGCCGGCGGTCAGTCTGCGGGGGGTGGTTCGGGGCATGGCGAAGCGCACGGGGAACACCTTCCGTTGGTTGATCGAAGCCGTGGGGGGGGGGGCGGGGGGCCGGGCGGAGGCCCCGCGCGCCGGCCTGACGGAACTGGCGGCGCTGGACTCCTCGCTCCCCCGGCACGCGGCGGTGGCGGCGTACCTCCACGAACGCGACGGCGACCTGGCGACGGCGGCCCGGCTGTACGCCGAGGCGGCGCACAAGGCACCCAACCTCGCCGAACGCGACCACCTGACACGCCAGGCGGCCCGGCTCAACGCCCGCCGGCACAGCTGAGCGGACTCCTGCCGGGGCCCGCCCGGAGGGCACGGCCTGCGCGCTGCGGCTCCCGTCGTCGTGGTCGGCGGGCCGGTGGGGTCGACGTGGTCATCTTGGCCGCCGAAGACGGGTTCAGCGTCGCAGGTAGGCGAGGACGGCCAGGACGCGGCGGTTGTCCTCCGTCGAGGGGGCGATCCCGAGCTTGGCGAAGATGCTCGCGGTGTGCTTGGCGACGGCGCTCTCGCTGAAGTGGAGGGTGCCCGCGACGGCGGCGTTCGAGCGGCCCTCCGCCATCAGTTCCAGCACGTCGCGTTCGCGCGGGGTGAGGGCGGAGATGGTGCCGCGGGCGTCGCCGCGCGACAGCAGCCGGCCGATCACCTGCGGGTCCAGGACGGTCCCGCCGGCGGCGACGCGGCGTACGGCGTCGATGAACTGGCCGGTGTCGGTGACCCGGTCCTTGAGCAGGTAGCCCACGCCGCCGTCCTCGCTCGCCAGGAGCTCGTTCGCGTAGAGCTGGTCGACGTACTGGGACAGCACGAGGACCGGCAGGCCGGGGTGGTGGCGGCGGGCTTCGAGGGCGGCCTGGAGGCCCTCGTCGGTGAAGCCGGGCGGCAGCCGGACGTCGACGACCGCGACGTGCGGCCGGTGCTCCAGCAGGGCGCGCAGGAGGGAGGGGCCGTTGTCCACGGCGGCGACGACGTCGAAGCCGTGCTCGGTGAGCGTGCGGACCAGGCCGTCCCTCAGGAGGAAGAGGTCTTCGGCAAGGACGACGCGCACGGGATCTCCAGGGCAACTGTGGTCGGACCGCCCTGCGGGCTGTGCAGGACGAGGCTCCCGTCGAAGGTAGCCAATCGTCTCCGGATGCCGAGCAGTCCGGTCCCCCGGGCGGGATCCGCCCCGCCGCGCCCGTCGTCGGTGACGCTCACGCGCAGCCGCGGACGGCCGTCGCACGAGGTGCGGGAAGGGGCCCCGGAGGGGGCGCCGCCGGGCTCTCCGTCGTGGACCAGGAGGATGTCGACGCGGCCCGCACCGGAATGCTTCGCGGCGTTGGCCAGCAGCTCGTTGACGGCGAAGTAGGCGGCCGACTCCACCGCGGCCGGCAGCCGCCCGGACAGCCGGGCCTCGACGCTCACGTCGAGGAAGCTGTCGAGGGCCAGCGAGCGGACGGCGTCGCCGAGGCCGCGGTCCGTGAGGACCGGCGGCTGGATCCCGCGGACCAGGTCGCGCAGGTCCTGCAGGGCCCGCGCGGACAGTTCGCGCACCTCCAGCAGCGCCGCCCGGGCTGCCGCCGGATCTTCCTGGAGCAGCCGCGTCGCACTGTCGAGGCGCATCCCCAGGGCGACGAGCCGGGCCTGCGCGCCGTCGTGCAGGTCCCGTTCGATGCGCTGGAGTTCGGCCGCCCGGCCGTCCAGGGCGTCGGCCCGGGTCTGCGTCAACCGCTCGATGCGGCGGTGGAGTTCGGTGCTGCGCGGTGTGGCGAGGAGCCGCCGGCCCCAGCGGGCGTGCAGGCGCAGCACGGACGGGGCGAGGAGCAGGCCCGCGGCCGTGAAGGCGAGGCCCAGCACCAGCGCCGCGACCATCAGGGCGGTGCTGTGCACGGGGACGAAGGCGTACCAGTTGCCGTCGTCGAGCCGGCGCCACACGAAGGGCTGGACGAGCGCCCCGAACAGCCCGTACACGAAGAGGGACGGGGGTACGGCGACCAGCAGGCCGCCCACGACGGGCTCCAGCCACGCCCAGGTCAGGTCCCGCCAGAACCCGGCGTCGGCCAGGACGGTGCGGGCCCCTGCCGGGCGCGGCAGCGGATCCGGCGATCCGATCCGCACCCCGGACCACTGCGCCGCCCGCTCGCGGGCGCGGTCGGCGCAGTGGCGCAGCGCGCCCGCGGCCGGCGGCAGCAGCCGGTGGCCGAGGCCGACGGGCAGCAGCAACAACGCGCCCACGACGCCCCACCCGACGACGGAGACCCACAGGCCCAGGAGGCCGGCGAGGTGGCAGCGGCCGACGGCGGCCAGGCGCCGGGAGAACGCCGCCGTACGGACGCGGGAAGGTATCGAACTCATGTCCGGGGCAGCGTAGTCGGCGCGTGCTCGGGCGTGGACGCGAGTGTGGGTACGGGCGTGGGCGTGGGTGCGGGCGTGAACGCGGGCGTGGGCGTGGGTGCGGGCGTGAACGCAGGGGCCGGGACCTCCGCCGGGACCTCCGCCCGGGCCTTCGCCTGGACCTCTGTCCGGGCCTCTGTCCGGGCCTCTGTCCGGGCCTCCGCCGACGCCGGTGTGCGACGCCGACCTGCCCGTACCAGGGCCACCGCGAGGCAGGACAGCCCGAAGCAGACCATCGGGAGGACCGCCCCGGACTCCTCGTCCATGAACAGCAGCAGTCCGAGGTTGACCAGGGTGTGGAAGCCGCCGGCGAGCAGCAGCCGGTACGGGCCGCCCGTGCCGTCGAGGGCGAGGCCCAGCACCACCGACATGGCCACGGTGGCGAGGAGGAAGCCCGCCGCGTAGGCCGGGGCCTGCGCGAACACGGGTACGTGCCAGGCACCCCACACCACGCCCACCACGACCGACGAGGCCACGGCGCCCAGCCGGGTCCGCAGGAGCGGCTGGAGGAAGCAGCGCCAGCCGATCTCCTCACCGCACGCCCCCACCAGCTGCGCCGCCGCGATCAGGGCGAACGGGTGGTGCAGGGCTCCCGGAGACGTGAAGCCGGCGCCCCCCGTCGTCAGCCCGTACCCGAGCACGGTGAGCGTGACGATCAGGACGGCCGAGCCGAGGACGGCGGCCACCCTGCGCGTCCCGCGGGCGCCGCCGCCGCGCAGCAACTCGCGGGTCCTGCGCCACCGGTACAGGGCGACCGCGCCCACCCCCAGGGCCGGCCCGAACTGGGTCAGCTGCACCACCTCGGTGGGGACTCCGGTGCCCGGCTGCACCGCCCCCAGCACCCCCGCCGCCACGAAGGCGACAGCCGCGAAGGCCCCCGCCGCACCCCACGTCCCCGCCGTGCCCCGCGCCCCACCGTGCCCGGCTGCTTCCGCGCCGCCCACCGCTGCCATGTCCGACCCGCCCGTCTGCTCGATTTCCCTACGCAGACGACGATGCCGGGCACGGCGCCGCCGGCCACTGCACCTGGCCACCCGGCCGGGGTGTACCCATCTCCACCCCGGCCCGCCCCGCGGCCTCGGCCGTGGTCACCGGATCGCCGGGCGCGCCCTCCCGCGCAGCGTCACGGCCGCGAGCAGCAGGGCGGCGCCCAGGACGCAGCTCGCGACCGTGAATCCCGCCGGGGCGGCCGTGGCGGTGACGATGCCCGCCTCGTCGGCCGCCTCCGCGTTGGCGGCGAGGACGACGGCTCCCGCGGTCGCCAGGCCGACGGCTCCGCCCAGTTGCCGCAGCGTCTGCCGCAGGACCGAGGCGTCGGCCCGCTTGTCCTCGGGGACCGCGCGCATCAGTTCGGCGCTCAGGGCGGGGACCGGCAGGCCCATCCCGAGGCCCGCGAGGACCATGCCGGGAACCTGCCACACGTACTCGCGCGACGGCAGCGCGAGCGTCCAGAGCACCGCGCCGACCGTGGCGGTGGCCAGGCCGAGCAGTACGGGGACCCGGATCGACCCGGTGCGGTCCAGCAGGTGCCCGGAGCTGAAGGTGCCCACCGCCAGGGCCGCGACCAGGGGGAGCAGGCAGAGGCCGGTGGCCAGCAGCGGGAGGTGCATGGCCTGCCGCAGGAACAGGGTGCCGTGGACCAGCACGATCAGCTGCGGGGCCTGTACCAGGAACGTCAGCGCCACCGCGACGGCGTACGGGCGGATGCCCAGCAGCCGCAGGTCGAGCAGCGGTTGCCGGGACCTCAGGACGAGCCGCACCGCCAGGGCCAGGGCCAGGGCACCCGTGGCCAGCGCGGTGATCGTCCTGAGGTCGGTGAAGCCCCACGCGCCACCGCACTGGTAGAGCCCGAGGACCAGCACGCCCAGGGAGAAGATCACCACGAGGGGCTGGACCGCGGTGAGGGCGCCGCCGCCCGCTTCCTCTTCCCGGGTCAGCCGGGCCCGGCCGATCAGCCACAGGACCGCCGCGGCGACGGGCACGTTGACGAGGAAGACCGAGCGCCAGCCCAGGAACTCGGTGAGCACCGCCCCCACCAAGGGGCCCATGACGAAGAAGACCTGGGCGAGCCCGGCGTAGAGCGCGAGCGCCCGGCCCCGTTCGCGCTCCTCGTACACGTCCGTGATCACCGTGGTGGCCACCGGGAGCATCAGCGCGGCGCCCGCGCCCTGGACGGCCCGCATCACGAGCACGAACGGCGCGGCGGCCTCCGTGGCCGGTGTGAGTCCGCAGGTCCCCGAGGCGACGGCGAAGAGCACGGTCCCGAGCCGGAAGGTGCGAACGAGACCGAACCGGCGGGCCGTCATGCCGCCTACGGGGGCGAACGCGGACAGCGACAGCACGTAGACGAGCACGACGCCGTGCATGACGAACGTGGTCAGGCCCAGGCCGGCCGCCATCGGGTCGAGGGCGATCGCGACGACGGTCTGGTCCAGCATGACCATTCCTCCGGCACACGCCATGGCGGCGACGACGAAGCGTCTGCGGGGCGCGGGGACACCCGTGGGCGACGGGCGGTGTGGAGGCGACACGTGACTCCCAACGAACGGGGCGCCCGGCCGGAATGGCCTTACGCAGCGGGGCGTGCGGGGGTGAGGAGCAACAGCGGTGTTCCGCTCAGGAGCACCGCCACGCCGAGGACCGCGCCCCATCCGGCGTGGAGGAGGCTCGACCAGAGCACCCACAGGCAGCTCAGGGCGAACACCGCCGGAGTCAGCGGGTAGAGCGGCACGCGGTAGTGCGACGCGCGGTGGTGCGGCACGCGGTGGTGCGGCGCGTCACCGGTTTCACGGCGGCGGAAGACGTAGACCGAGAGGGCGACGAGCAGCATGAAGAACCAGAACACGGGAGAGGTGTAGGCGACCATCGTGCGGAACCCGACCCGGGTGGCGGCCCCGAACACCACCAGGACCGCGGACACCAGGCCTTGCAGCACGAGCGCGTTGGCGGGGGTCGAACCGCGTTCCCTCCACCTGCCGATCGCGCGCAGTGCGGCGACGTCCCGGCCGAGTGCGTAGTACGAGCGCGACCCGGTGATGATCAGTCCGTTGAGGGTGGTCAGGGTGGAGAGCACGATGACGACGCTCATGACGCTCGCGCCGGTGTCGCCGGCGACGGCCCGCATCAGGGAGGCCCCGACGGCGTCGCTGTCGCGGATGCCGTCGAGTCCCAGTACGTGCAGGTAGGCGAGGTTGATCGCGACGGACACGGCGACGACGACCAGAACGCCGACGACCAGCGCCCGGGCCATGTTGCGCCGGGCGTCCTGGAGTTCGCCGGAGAGGTACGCGGCCTCGTTCCACCCGCCGTACGTCAGGAGGATGAACATCATGGCGAGTCCGACGCCGGTGAGGGACGTGCCGTTCGGCAGGGCCGGCGGGGGCGCCGGGGTCGTCGTGACGAACGCGGAGACGATGACGCCGAGGACGGCGAGCACGGTGACGACCTCGACGACGTTCTGCGTCAGCGTGCCCGGCGCCGTGCCCACGTGGTTGACGAAGGTGAAGAGGGCGATCGAGGCCAGGGCGTAGAGTCCCGGGCCACGGGTGCCGAGCGGCACCACGACGTTCGCGTAGTCGCCCATGACGAAGGCCGCGGCGGCGATGGCGCCGGGCTGGATCACCGCGCACCGCGCCCAGGCGAACAGCAGCGCCAGCCGGGGCCCGTAGGCCTCGCGCAGGAACGTGTACTCACCTCCGGCGTCGGGGCGCGCGCTGCCCAGCTCGGCGTAGCAGACCGAGCCGATCACCGTGATCAGGCCGCCCAGCAGCCACAGCGACACGAACACCGTCGCGTCGCTCGCGTACGCGGCGACGAGGGACGGCGTCTTGAAGACGCCGATGCCGAGGACGATGCCGACCACCATGATCGAGAGGTCCACGGGTGTCAGATCGGCCCGGGGACCCCCGCGGTCGGCTTCCGGCATGAGGCAACCTCGGGTGGTCGAGAACGTGGTCCGGTCCGCGGCGGGGTCCGCCCGGCGGCCGCGGGGCGGGCACGCGGCGGCCCGTGCGGCGCCCCTTCATCCCGAAGGCTCCCCCGACACGCGGCAGAATCCTTTTCTCTTTGCAGCGGGCATACGGGTGATCTTCGACGATCATCGCGTTGACCAGTCCCTATGATCCTCCGTTGTGACAGAGAGTCAGTACGCCCGGGTCGCCCAGAACTCGGCTGATGTGGTCATCCTCGGCGCCGGTCCGGCCGGACTGGTGCTGGGGAACCTCTTACTCCGGAGCGGGATCGACTGCGTCGTCCTGGAACGCGCCGACCGCGAGCACCTCCGCAACCGGGCGCGGGCCGGATTCCTCGCCGCCCACACCGTGCGCGTCCTGGCCCGCAACGGCCTGGACGAGGGACTGCGCCGGCGCGGACAGGAGCACGGCGTCTGCGAGTTCCGCACCGGCGACGGGCGCTTCCGCCTGGACTACCGACGGCTGGGCCGCGGCGAACCGCACACCGTCTACCCCCAGCACGAGCTCGTCGCCGACCTGCTCGCGCAGTACGTCGACGCGGGCGGGCGGATCCGCTTCGGCACCGAGGCCACGGCCGTGCTCGACGCCGACGGCCCGAGCCCCTCGGTGACGGTGCGTGAGCCGGACGGGCGTCCCGGACGGTGGGGGGCCCGCTACGTCGCCGCCTGCGACGGACGGCACGGCGCCGGCCGGCGCTCGCTCCCGCACGGCGCCGTCCGTCACCACCGCGACCACGGGGTGTCCTGGCTGGGCCTGCTCGCGCAGGCTCCGCCGAGCATGGACGCCGTCGGCTACGCGCTCCACCCGCGTGGCTTCGCCGGGCACATGGCCCGCTCCGCCGGGATCACCCGCTACTACCTGCAGTGCAGCCCCGGGCACCGTGCCGACGCGTGGAACGAGGACCGGATCTGGGACGAACTCGCCCTGCGCATGCGCGCGAGCGAGTACGGCCCGCTGCGGCGCGGCCCGATCATCCAGCGGAGCGTCGTCGACCTCGCATCCGACGTGCTCGAACCGCTGCGGCACGGCGCGCTGTTCCTCGTGGGCGACGCCGCCGCGCTGATCAGCCCCGCCGCCGCCAAGGGGGCGAACCTCGCGGTGCTGGAGGCCGAGGTCCTGGCCCTCGCCCTGACCGGCGCCCTCGTACACGGCGACGCCGAGCCGCTCGACCGCTACTCGCAGCGGTGCCTGGCGCACATCTGGCGGGCGCAGGAATTCTCGCAGTGGATGATCCGCCTGCTGCACGGGGCGTCGGATCCCGCGGAGGCCACGCCCTACCGGGAACGGCTGCGGCACTCCCGCCTCGCCTCGCTGCGCGACGTGCGCACCACCCAGGACTGGTTCGCCGAGCACTACGTCGGCATCTGACCCGCGGGGTTCCGGCTCTGGGTTCCGGCCCGGGGAGCCGGCCGCCCCCAGTGATCCCACCCGCCTCCCCCCTCTGCCTTTCCCTCCGTCTTTGCCTCCGTCTTTGCCTCCACCCTCGTCCCCGCCCTTTCCTCCGGGCCCGGCCCGGGACCGCCGGGGAACCTCCGTGCCCGTGGCCGCTCGCGGTCCGGCCCGGTCCGGTCCGGCGCCCGCGTGCCCAGGGCTCCTCCCTCCTTCGATTCGGACACTCCATGCACTCTGAGGACTGCTCCACCCTGCCCACCGCCACGGCGACGCCGCTCCTCGTGGACGACGCGGAGCGGCTGAGCGCGACGGCCGCCTTCGTCCGCGAGCAGGACACCTCCCTCGTGTTGTCGCGGGTGCTGCCGGGCCTGGACGGCCCCGAGCTGCGTGCTCTGACGGACCGGTGCCGCTTCGCGCACGCCGCCGTGCTCGTCTTCCCGCCCGACGAGCACACCCTGCGTGCGCAGCTCGCGGCCTGCGGGCTGGCGCCCGACACGGCGGGCCGGCCGAGCGTGGTGGTCCGCGACCGCCTCGCCGGGCGCCACGGCCGCAACCCCGCGGATCTTGACGTAAGGATTCTCCGTCCGGAGGTCCGCGGCCCGTACGGGGAGCACCGCGCGGTCGAGGTGTTCGCGCTGACCGTCCCCCCGGGTTCGGCGTCGGCCGGGATCGCCGCCCGGGAACGCCGCACGGACCAGGAGGCGCACCTGGCCTTCGAGGTCGTCCGGCCCGACCAGCTGGTGCTGCGCGGGCTGTTGGCGAGCTTCGCGCGGTACGGCGCAGTACCGGACGGCGGCGGCTACAACCCGCACGAGAACGGGACCGTGTTCTACTTCGGCGCCCCGGCCGGCACCAAGACGGACTACCGGCGGGTGGAGCTGTACGCGGGCGGGGCCGCCCGCGACCGACAGGCGGGGCCCCGCGACCCGCCCCCCGGAGGGGCGCCGCCCCCGCCGTCGCGGGGGCCGGGCGCGGGCCGCGGCCCGGGGCCCCCCCCCCCGGCGGCCCGGGGC
>NZ_JBHYVA010000125.1:10580-15799 GCF_042750055.1 Streptomyces sp. NPDC059456 | reverse complement strand
GAGCCGAGGCGCCCGTCGGGGCCGTGGAGCCCGCAGTGGACCCCGGACCTCAGCTCGTGCTGCCGATGAAGGTCGCGTAGAGCGATCCGCTTCCCTGGTTGTTGGCGTTGCTGATGGTGGGCACGTCCTGCACCGTCACCGTGTCCGCGGCGGCGAAACTGCCGCCACCGCCACCGCCGCCGCCGGTGATGGCCTCACCGCCGCCACCGCCGCCACCGCCGCCGCCCCAGCCGCCACCGCCGCCGCCACCGCCGCCGTAGTTGGTGTTGTTCGTGCGCCACTCGCCCTCGCCGCCCTGGCCGGCGTTCTTGAGGAGGAGCGAGTTGTTGTTCGTCCACGAGGCGCCGGCGTTGGGGCCGCTGGAGGTGTGGGTGGGTCCGCCGAAACCGCCGATGCCGTCCTGGCCGGCGGTCCCCGACTTGCTGTCCACGCCCGAGCCGCCCCGGCCGCCGTCCCCGGCGTCGCCGTTCGCCGCACCGGAGCCGCCTCCACCGGTCCGGGTCACGACGGAGCCGGTCGTGGACGTGCCGTCCTGACCCTTGGAGCCGTTCGTGATGACCTGTCCGGAGACCGCCGTACCGCCGTCCCCTCCGTACCCGCCGTCGCCGTTGGCGTTGCCCTGGCCGCCTCCGCCGCCACCGCCGGCGTCGGCCAGCAGGGTGGTCGTCGTGCAGCTGGAGACTCCGGAGATGCAGGGGTTGTTGGTGGTGAGGTCGACGCCCGACACCAGGGTGGAGGCACCCCCGCGGCCGCCGGCGACGCCGCTGCCGCCCTCCTTGCCCAGGTAGTAGTAGAGGGTGGAGCCGAACGACGTTTGGTAGGAGGCGAGCGTCGTCACGGTCTGGGCCGTGCCGCCGTGGCCGCCGTGGCCGCCGTTGTAGGCGCCGCCGCCGTTCGTGCCCTCGTGGCCGGCTCCGCCGAAGGCGGTGAGGACCACGGGGGTGGAGGTGGACAGCGCCGTGGTCGTGGCGCTCTGCGCGGCCGTCAGCAATGCCGCGGTGTCGTACTGGGACAGGCCGTCCGGCATCAGACAGGACACCACACCCGTCTGGATCTCGCTGCAGGAGATGGCCGTGGTCGTCGCTGCCGCGGGCGGTACCGACAGCGCCAGGAGCGATGTCACACAGACACCGAAGCCGAGTACCTTGGCGCCGCTTTTAGATGTGGGCATGGGGTCCTTTCGGGAGTGGGTTGACGAAGGTGCCTCAGGGGGCGCACTGGGCCACGGCCGAGATGGTGGCGTTTTCCGTGAGGGACGTGTTCCGTGCGGTGACGACCCAGGTGTTGGGAGTCGCTCCGCGGGAGTTCAGCAGGATCTGGACGCCGGGACGGTTCATCAGGAATCCGCCGCTGACCAGGGTTCCTCCGGAGGTGCAGGTCGCGGAGAAGGTGCCTTCCTCACCTGGGACGAGCGTCATCGGCTCGCCGATGTCTTCCGAGGTCGAGGTGGGTCCGAGAGGTCCGGTGAGCCCCGTTGCTCCGGTGAGTCCGGTGGGACCGGTGAGTCCGGCGGGCCCCGTGAGTCCGGTGGGACCGGTGAGTCCGGCCGGCCCGGTGAGTCCAGCGGGACCGGTGAGTCCGGCCGGACCGGTGAGTCCAGCGGGACCGGTGAGTCCTGCGGGACCGGTGAGTCCTGCGGGCCCCGTGAGTCCGGCCGGACCGGTCACACCGGCCGGTCCGCCGGGACCGGTCGGGCCCGTGGGGCCGATCTGCCCCTTCGAACCCCCGTCGTGGTGTTTCGGGGGCCGGGGGCGCTGCGGAGGCGGCCCCTTGGGGCCGCAGTCCCACGGGGTCCAGCACTTGCCGGGCCCGGGACGGTCCGGCGGATCGGCCGCCACCACTGCCCTCGGCGGGGTGGCAGCGGCAACCGTCGAGACTGCCGTTCCGCCCACCACGAGCGCCAGCGACGCTACGGCGCCACCGGCGATCCAGATCTGCCGGCGGGGCAACGGCCCGAACCTGCGATGCGGTTCTGGAGAAAGGTTCATCTGCGTTTTCCTGCCTTCTGACGGCGTCGCCGCCGATCGATGGATTCACCGGCGATCGCTTGCGCACCGGGGTACGCGCCACTGGCTGTCGCAAAACGGGGGTCGGACGCAATGCCCTTCGAGGGGCAGCTCAGAGCCGGGCCGACCCGAACCCGGCCAAGCCATGGGTTGACGGGCCCGGCCGACACCAAACGAGCGCACCCCAGCGTTAGGCGGAAGGGAGCATCGGCTTCGCTGGTTCGTGGCAACTGCTGCCGCCGAATCGGAGATCAGGCACGCAAACGGGGACTCCGAGTACTTGTGGGCGCAGACTGGCGCCTGATTCGAAGGGATGCTTCATGCCTCATCCACGTGGCCTGGCCCGAGCGCTCGGCGTCAGCATGTGCCTGGGTTCGTCTCTGGTCCTGTCGTGTCCCAGCGCGTCGGCGACGACGACCGTGGTGTCCTGCAGCGAGATCCAGACCGGAATCGTCTCCTGCCTGCTCCCGGACGGGCTGTCCCAGTACGCCCTGAGCCAGTTGCTGTCCGACGCCCAGGCGCAGACCCAGACCTCGCTGACCACGGCCACCCCGATGGTCGTCACCGCGTTCGGCGGTGCAGGGCGGTACGGCAGCAACGGCGGCGGCCTCTACCGCGGCGGCGACGGCGGCTTCGGCGGCAAGGCCCAGACCGTCACCTCGATCGACGCCTTCACCGGCAGCTACGGCGCGAACCTCTACTACTACATCGGCAAATGGGGGGCCACGTCGAGCGGAGGCCGCGGCGGTGCCTCGACCCTGGTCTCCGGGGTCGACCTGACCACGACGCAACCGTGCATCAGCGGAGTCGGCAGCTGCACCACCACCAACCTGCTGGCGGACGCCGGTGGCGGCGGTGGCGGTGGTGAGGCCAACGCGGACGGTGACGGAGGCGCCGGCGGGGACGGCGGCACCGCCGTCTCGGGCCAGGTCATCAACGCGGGCGCCGGGGGCAAGGCCGGCGACAGCACCACGGGTACGGTGCGCACCGCCGCCGGCGGCGACGGGGGCCAGAACGGAACCGGCGGTGGCGGAGGCCGGGCCGGCGGCGGCGTGGACAGCGTCCGCGGGACCGACGGCCAGGACGGCATCGGTGGTCTCGGAGGCCCCACGCACACCTCCAAGGGCCCCAACGCCGGCGCGTCGTGGACCAACAACAGCTCGCTCTCCTTCGCCAACGCAGGCCAGGGCGGCGAGGGCGAGTTCCGTACGAACGGAACGAACTACGGCAGCGGCGGTGGCGGTGGCGGCGGCTGGGGCGGCGGCGGCGGTGGTGGCGGCGGCGGTGAGGCCGTCAGCGGGGGCGGTGGTGGCGGTGGCGGCAGTTTCGCCGCCGGCAACGCGGCCACCGTCGAGAACGTGCCGAGCATCAGCAACGGCAACTCCGGCTACGACGGCACCGTGTACGTCACCTTCGTCGGCAGCACCGACTGAGACGAGGTCCGGCGCCCGGTACGGCGGGAGGCGGTTCGCCGCCCCCTGCCGTGCCGCGGCGTCGCTCTCCCGCACCACAGCGCCCGGCGAGCCGATGACCCGTCTGTATGACAAATCCGAAGCCCACGCCGCGGCGCGGTGTGAATCCCGGCCCACCCGGCTATCCATAGTCGCGGTCAGCAGCGGCGCGGCCGCACACGATCCGATCCCGAGTGCAGTCCCACGACCACAAGCACGAAAGGCACCATGATGAGACGGCACAGGACGACCTCACGACGGCTGCGCACCGTGACCGCCCTCGCCCTGACGAGCCTGGCCGCCACAGCGGTATCCGCTGTCCCGGCCTCCGCAGACGTCACACTGACCTGCTCCACCACCGACCTGATCAACGCGATCAACAACGCGAACGCGGGGACGGGCGACCCCGTCATCAACCTCGACCCGTACTGCGTCTACGAGGTCACCGCGGCCGTGTCCGGCGATGACGGACTGCCCGCGATCACGCTCACCACCGGCATCACCATCAACGGCTTCAACGCGACCATCAAGCGCACCGGCGCGACCGCGTACCGCCTGTTCGACGTGGCCAACCAGGGCAAACTCACCGTCAACGACCTCACCGTCATGAACGGGGCACCTTCCTCCGCGATCGGAGGGGGAGGTGTGCTGGTCCAGAGCGGCGGGACCCTCGTCGGCGACAACCTGACCCTCGAAGGCAACACGGCCAACATCGGCGGCGGTATGAGGAGCCGGACCACGTCCTCCCTCACGCTCACCGACAGCCACGTCGAGGACAACCGCACCACGGGCGGCGCGAGCATCGGCGGCGGCCTCGCCATCGAAGGAGCCGCGACGGTCACGGACACGGCCCTCACCGGAAACCGGGCCCGGCTCGGAGGAGCGCTGTACCACGCGGCCGGCATCACGAACTTCAGCGGCGGCAGCGCCAAGTTCAACACCTCATTCGACGAGGCGGGCGCGGTGCTCAGCGAGGCCGGCACCCTGACGATGGACGGGACCACCATCGCCGACAACCGGTCCGCGACCGGGGGGCTGGCCCAGTCGGGCGGCGGTGGCGTCGAGGTCACCGGCGGCACGACCAACCTGAACAACTCCACGGTCACCGGCAACAAGGTGACCGGCTCGGGCAGCGGCAACGACGGCGGCGGCGGCATCCTGCAGACCGGGGGCACCCTCAACCTGCAGAACACCCAGGTCACCAACAACCAGGTGATCGCTGAGGGCGCGATCGGCGGCGGCATCAGCCTTGTCGGCGGAACCCTGAACGTCACCGACGGCTCGACCGTCTCGCGCAACCTCGTCTCCGGCCGCTACTCCCAGGGCGGCGGTATCCACTCCCGCATCCTGTTCAGTACTCCCAACATCACCGTGACCGACTCGTCGGTCGACATGAACACGGCGTCCGGTACGGGCTCTTCCGCCGCCGGCATCTACAACTCCGGCGGCACGTACACCCTGACCAACGCATCGGTGAGCAACAACTCGGCACCGCAGGCCACCGGACCCGGCGGTATCTACACCAGCGTTGCGATCACGGCGGTCACCGGCAGCACGTTCGTGAACAACACCCCGACCAACTGCCTGCGCAGCCCGGCGTCCGTGAGCACCTGCACCGGCTGAACCGCCGCCACAGCGCCGTGGGCGGCCCCCGCCCGCCCCGGCGGCCGCGCCCACGTAGGGGCACCAACCTGGGACTCCACGACCCCCCGCCGGCGAGCACCCCCCGTGGCGCCCTCGCCCGGGCAAAAGTAGCGGGGGC
>NZ_JBHYVA010000125.1:0-10570 GCF_042750055.1 Streptomyces sp. NPDC059456 | reverse complement strand
GCCACCCCCCCCCCGGCCCCCCCCCCCCCCCCGGCGGGGGCGCCCCCCCCCCCCCCCCCCGGCGTCCGCGAAGGGGAAGGGACACAAGCGTGGCAACGATGCTCGCCGCGAGGCTGACCACCGACGGAGGCGGCTTCGCCGTCGAAGAGGTGCCGGTGCCCGTACCGGGCCCCGGGCAGGTCCTCGTACAGGTGCGCGCGGCCGGTGTCTGCCTGTCGGACGTGCACCTCATCCAGGGCATGCTGAAGCCGCAGCCCCTCGCGGGCGACAAGGTGACGCTCGGGCACGAAGTGGCCGGGGTGGTCCGCGCCCTGGGCGACGACCTGACCGGCGGGGGCCGCGGGGGCCCCGGCGGGGCCGCCGGGGCACGGCCCGCCGAGGGTGCTGGTCCTGACGATGCGCGCGGCGTCGCTCGACGACCACCGGCCGAGCACCCGGGACGGACACGAGGAGTACGGGCCGGCCGCCGACTCCCTCGCTCCGCGGGGCGGCGTGACCTTGTGCCTGTCGAAGTCCAGCGGCGGCATCGAAGGACTGCTGCGCGTCACCTTCAGCCCGGACGGCCTGCCCGCTCCCCCGGTGATCCCGCCGTTCTTCTTCATGACGCGGGTCAGTGCGGAGCAGGTGCCGGTCACCTCTGACGTGATCGTCACCGACGGGCTGCGGCCGGCGGCCTCGTGACGAGGGGGCCCGGCACCCGCGCCCGGGTCAGAGCCAGCCGACCTGGGTGACGAACATGGCGACGACGACCACCAGCGTCCAGCCGAGCACGTGCTCGAGCCACGTGGAGTCTTCCTTGGGGCCGCCGGTCCCGACGAGCTTGCGGGCGCGGGCGGTGAGGGCGGCGCTGTGTGCGGTCATGCCGTCCAATGTGACAGCGTTTGCGGCTTTCACGGTAGAGACGACCGTCACCCGTGGCGCACGTCACGCCCCGTCCGGCACCTCCGGGCGCGGATTCGGACGCCCCTTCGGACGTGCCGCCGGGCCCCGGCCCCCCGGCGGGGCGGGGGCGGGGGGGGCGCGGGGGCGGGGGGCCGCGGGGGGGCCCCCCCGCCGCCCCGGGCCGCCCCCCCCCCCCCCCCGCCCTCCCGGGGGGGGGCGTCGGCCCCCCCGGCGGCGGCCCGCCCCCGCCCCCCCGGCGCGCCCCCCCCCGGGGCCCCGGTGCGTACGGGGGTCAGGTCGCGCGGTTGCGGCCCGCCATGCCCGCCATGGAGAGCGCGAGCAGCAGGGCGACGCCGCCTGCGATCACATTGCTGACCACGCTGCGGGTGGTGCTGACGTCCCCGGCGATGAGCCACGGAGCCACGATCGTCCAGGCTCCGATGACGACCGCCGTCCAGGCCATCGCGTGGGTGCGTTCATAGGCGGAGCCCAGTCCGCTCATGCACAGGCAGTAGGCCAGCCCGGCGATCAGGTTGTTGATCGCGAGCGGGCCGAGCCCGAACCCGAACCCGGCGATCCATGCGGAAGCCGCCAGGTACAGGCCCGTGATGAGGGCCAGTGCCTCCACGGCCTGGGCGGCGGGCGTGTTGGTGACCCGCTCGAACCGTGAGCGCATCTCGGCGAGGTCGGGGTGGTGTTCGATGGGGTGGGTGGTCATGGCGGGCCGCCTCCTGTAGAAGCCTTTATGTGCCCTTTATGACTTTATGTTCCGCTTATCTGCGCTCCGGGTCAACGGAAATTCCGGGAAGTTTCGGCACCTTCCTCACAGCACTCCCACCGCCCTCAGCGCATGGATCTGGGCCGCGGTCGGGCGGGCCGGCGCGTACAGGTAGCAGATGCCTCCGGAGCCGGTGGCGACCTTGCCGGCGGCGTTGTGGCGCTTGGTGCGCAGCCAGGCGTTCTCCCACTCGCGGCGCTGGTAGACGCGGCGGACCGCCGGGTTGTCGGCCGAGTTCGGGTCGTTGGAGACCACGTCCCCGGCGGCGGTGAAGCCGATGACGGTCATCAGATGGCCCGCGGTGCCGTAGCCCGCGCCGGTGAGCTCCTCGGCGCGGAAGGACAGCGAGGTGATCGCGGGGATGCCCGAGCGGATCAGGGTCTCCAGGTCGGCGAGGGAGCGCAGCCGGGTGACGACGCCCGCCAGACCGTCGTAGGTGGCGGCGTAGGCCGCGTTGAAGGGCCAGTTGCCGCAGCCCTTGTAGGCACTGTCGTAGGTGAGCCGGGCCGCGTGGCAGACCTGCGGGTCGGCGTAGCGGGAATCCACCCAGGCCAGGTCCGCCGCGGCGGGCTCGCGGCCCCAGTACTCGATGATCATCTGGGAGGAGGTGGGGCTGCACCACGCCTCGCCGCCGTTGTCGTACTGGGGGTACTGGCCCTTGTGGACCTCCTGCGAGTAGCGGGGGACCGTCAGTTCGCGGGCCTCGCCCGACGGCGCCGAGGCGGGGACGGTGAACCGGTCCGCGACGTCGGAGACCATGGCCCCGGCCAGCCACACCGTCGGACTCCCGGTCGTGCCGGGCTTGCGGTGCAGGGTCAGGCGCAGCTGCCAGTCCGCGAGGCGTACGCCGTTCGCCCGCGCGGGGGCGTCGACGGCCAGCGTGTCGGTCCACACGGTGGAGGTGCCGTCGGTCTGGCCGTCCACGGAGGTGCGGCGGATGTCGCCGTCGCCGGAGGCCCAGCGCCCCATGACGTACCAGGGGGTGGTGGCGCGGGTGCCGTAGCCGGCGCGCAGTTCGACCTGGATCCAGGTGCCGGCCGGGGTGCGGGCGTTCCAGGACGGGATGGCCTCGGTGCCGGGCACCCGGGAGCGGTGCACCGGGGAGGTCCAGGAGGCGTACTCCCAGGTGCTCTTCCTGCCGGTGTGCGGGTCGGTGTACTCGGTGCGGCCGGCCGGGGTGCCGATCGCCAGGCCGGGGCGGCGGCCGGAGCGGGCGGTGGTGCCCTCGTGGGTGCCGGCCCGCCAGTGGGCGTACGAGTACCAGAACCGGTTGTCGACGGTCCGGCCGGCGGGGGCGGCGGGCCGGCCCCCCCGGGGGGGGGGGCCCCCGCGCTCGGCGAGCACACCGAGGCCCTGCTGCGCGCCCTGGGGATGACGGACGCGCAGATCACGACACTGCGCCGGGATGGTGTGGTTGCGTAGGGCCGGGGGCGAAACCTTGTGGAGTCGGGGACGGTTGTTACGAGCGGCGGCTGCCGAAGAGCGTGCGACGCAGACGCCGCAGCGGCGCGAAGAGCGAGACGCGCGCGCTCCGGCTCCGCAGGCGGTGCGTGTGGTCGCGAGAAGTGAGTTCGCGCATCAGCAGCGTCGCCTCGGCGGTCTCGCGGTGGGGGACGGCAGGTCCGCCCAGCACGGCGAGGTGGCGGTCGAGGCGCGAGCTGGTCGCACTGCTGCCGCAGGTGATGGCAGGCACGCGTGGCGGCCTGCTGCGCATTGCTATCTGTTCCATGTTCTCTCCCCACCCGTACGAGGGCACCCGGCCCGGGCAGGGTAACCCTATCGCCCCCGCGTCGCGCTCGGGTATCCCGGTGGTGTGAATTACCCCTATGGGGACGGGGAGTTGACGGTTACTCAGCGGAGTCGGCCGTCACTCTCCGCAGGGGAGGGGGGTCTTCCGGGGGCCGCCGCGCGGGTCCTGCGCGGACCCGGGCCACATCGCGCGCGCTGCGCTAACTTGGAGTGATCGCCCGCCGACACACGGACACACCAGGGGGCTCGCGTGAGTGACGGAATCGGTGGAGCGGGCGGGGAATCCGCCGCGGACCGTGTCATCTCGGGCCGGTACCGGCTGATCGACGTGCTGGGCCGGGGCGGGATGGGCATCGTGTGGCGGGCCCGCGACGAGGTGCTGGGCCGCGAGGTGGCCGTCAAGGAGGTACGGCCCCCCACGGGGCTGGACGGTGCCGAGATCGGGCGGATGTACCGGCGGCTCGAACGGGAGGCGTGGGCGGCGGCCCGGGTCTCGCACCGCGGGGTCGTCACGGTCTACGACGTGGCGACCGAGGACGGCCGGCCGTGGATCGTGATGGAGCTGGTGCGCGGGCTGTCGCTGGCCGACGCACTGGAGGCCGAGGGGCCGCTCACCCCGCAGCGGGCCGCACACCTCGGGGAGCAGGTGCTGGCCGCGCTGCGCGCCGCGCACGACGCCGGGGTGCTGCACCGGGACGTCAAACCCTCCAACGTGCTGATCGCCAACGACGGCCGGATGGTGCTGAGCGACTTCGGGATCGCCAGCCTGGAGGGTTCGTCGGCGATCACGATGACGGGCGAGGTGGTGGGCTCTCCCGAGTTCCTCGCGCCGGAGCGGGCCCTGGGGCGCGATCCGGGGCCGGAGTCGGACCTGTGGTCGCTCGGGGTGATGCTGTACATGGCCGTCGAGGGCGTCTCGCCGTTCCGGCAGGACACCCCGCTGTCCACGCTGCGGGCGGTGGTGGACGAGGAGCTGCCGCCGCCGCGCCGGGCGGGCCCGCTGACGCCGGTGCTGGAGGGGCTGCTGCGCAAGGACCCGGCGGAACGGCTGCCCGCGGCGGAGGCGGCCCGGATGCTGCGGATCGTCGGGGCGGGCGGGCTCCTCGAGGGTTCCGGCGGCGCGGTGTCGGGGCCGGACTCCCCGACGGCCACGGCGCACCACCGGCAGGACGGGCCGTACGGGCGCGACCGGCGCGAGGGGGCGACCCCGCCGATGCCGGTGCGGGTGCCCGCTCCGGCGCCACGTCCCGCCCCGGCCGGCGTGCCGGGCGGCGGGGCGCCGCCGCGCAAGGGGCGGGCCGGGCTGGTGCTGACCGCCGGGATCGTCGTGCTGCTGCTGGCGTTGGTCGTGCTGGGGTGGCTGCTGTTCAAGGACCGCGGTGACAGGGGCGGGAGCGGGGGCACCGGCCCGACGGGACCGGTCACCACGGCGGCCGGAACGTCCGCGGGCCCGTCCGGATCGCCGTCGCCGCCGGCGTCGCCCTCCCCGTCCCCGTCCCCGTCCGCTTCGCCGTCGGTGGCGCCCCCGCCGCAGTTCGCCGTGACGGTGCGTGCCGTACGGACGGACTACCGGGGGACGTGCCCGCCGGACGCCGCACGGGCCCCGGCGTTCACGGCGACCGTCGAGGCGGACCGTACGCCCGCCGTGCTGGAGTACCGCTGGGCGACGCGCAGCGGGGTCACCTCCGGCCCCGACTGGCAGTCCGTCACGTACCCGGCGGACGGCCCCCGGAGCCGGGAGCTGGACCACACCGAGCTCACGTACTACCCGAACGCGACCTTCGACGACGCGATCCGGCTGGAGGTGCGGGGGCCCGCCCCGGCGGCCTCGGACTGGGTGGAGTTCTCCGTGACGTGCGAGGAGGCGGGGACCCCGACGGAAGGGGCCTCCCCCTCCCCTGGGCCGAGCGGTTCACCGGCTCCGGTGCCGGCGGGGCCGGCGACCCCGGCGGCCGGCGCCGGACCGGAGGCCGCCGGACCGGAGGCCACGGGGCCGGAGGCCACGGAGTCCGCGACCGCGGGGCCGACCTCCGCAGCCTCCTGATCGGGCCCGGGATCAGGCCGCGTTGGTGAAGACGGGCAGGTAGCCGCCGGACTGTCCGGCAGCGGTGGGGTGGTACGACTCGGTGATGTTGAGCCAGTTGACGCTGTGCAGCCACGCGTCGCCGGAGCAGATCTCGTGGCCGGTGAAGGCGCCGGCCACCGGGGCGAAGGTGAACCCGTGGTTGGCGGCGCGTTTGGCGATGGCGGCGTTCAGGTAGTCGGCCGCGCCGTTGATGGCGGAGCGCTCGCCCTCGGTGAGGCCGGTGACGCAGTTTCCGCCCAGCTTGTAGAAGCGGGGATAGCCGAGGACGACGACGTGCGCGCCGGGCGCCCGGCCGTGGATCGCGTCGTAGACCTGGTCGAGCTGGCCGGGGAGGGTGGAGTCGACGTACGCCTTGGCCTGGTTGACGCGGTTGACGCAGGTGGACTCGGACTGGAGCACACAGGTCGTCATGACGTCGGAGAATCCGGCGTCGTTGCCGCCGATGGTGATGCTGACCAGGTCGGTGCCGGAGTTCAGCGGGCCGAGCTGGCCGGAGAGGACGTCACCCGTACGGGCGCCCGAGCAGGCGGTGAAGGAGAAGGTCTGCGGGGAGTGGGCGGCGGCCCACAGGGCCGGGTAGGCGCGGGAGGTGCGCTTGCAGTTGCCGCTCCCGCCGTCGTAGTTGCCGGCGCCGACGCCGGAGGAGTACGAGTCGCCGAGGGCGACGTAGCCGAAATCGGCCGTGGCGGCGGCCGCTTGTCCGGCGCCGAACAGGGCTGCGCCTGCGGCGAGTAACAGGGAGGAGGCCAGGGCGGCGAAGCGCGACGTCTTCATGCTCATGTGTGCGGCTCCTTGTGGGGGGAGGTACACGGGGGTTACTCGGGAGTTACTCCTGAGTCCGTGGTACTGGGAGTCGGCCATGGCCGGAAGTGCTCATGCCAAGAATTTTCGGCGCGGAGTTGCGAGCCGAATCTTCACCACCGGCACGTTTGAAGAGGGAACCCGCGCACCCGATCCGGCGAAACACGGGTGCACGCGGCCAGTTCGTGCCGGATCATGGGCGCCATGCCAGCCAACCCGCAGGACGCGCTGCCGATCCGGCTCAACGTCGACGACAGCGATTCACCGTCGGACGTCGTGGACGCGCTGTTCCTCGGCCGGTTCGCCTCCGGCGAGCAGCCGTACTCGCACAGCGTGACGATCGAGCGGGTGAAGGCGGAGGCGACCCTGCTGCCGCCCGAGGCCACCGTGCTGCGCTCGGCGCGCGACTCCGACCGCAGCGCCACCCTCGCGGAGGGCGAGGGCTGGACGATGCTCGTCTCGCGCTGGAGCCGCGGTGCGGACGTCACGGTGACGGCGGTCAGCGACGAACTCGCCGCCGGCGTGCTCGGCAAGGCCACGGACGGGGTGCAGGACGAGCCCGAACCGCAGCCTTCGAGCGTCACGATGGGGTTCTGGTACGTCTCCCCGCGCCGCGGACCGTACCGGACGACCCGCCAGATCTCCGCCGGGACCTGGGCGGAGGTGCGGCCGAACTACACGGCGCCGGTGGCCTCGGCGATGGACCGGCTGATGAAGGTGACCCCGGACGACATCGCGGGGCGGCTGCTCCTGCTGCACGGTCCGCCGGGCACCGGCAAGACCTCCGCGCTGCGGACGCTGGCCCGGTCGTGGCGGGACTGGTGCCAGGTGGACTGCGTCCTGGACCCGGAGCGGCTGTTCAACGACGTGGGCTACCTGATGGACATCGCGATCGGCGAGGACGAGGGCACGGCGAAGGGCCGCTGGCGGCTGCTCCTGCTGGAGGACTGCGACGAGCTGATCCGCGGCGAGGCCCGGCACACGGCCGGCCAGGCGCTGTCGCGGCTGCTGAACCTGACGGACGGGCTGCTGGGGCAGGGCCGCAACGTGCTGGTCGGGGTGACCACGAACGAGGACCTGGAACGGCTCCACCCGGCGGTGGTCCGGCCGGGCCGCTGCCTGGCCCGCATCGAGGTCGGCCGGCTCACGCACGGCGAGGCGGTGGACTGGCTGGGCACGGACGAGGGGATCTCGCGCGAGGGGGCCACGCTGGCCGAACTGTTCGCGCTGCGGCGGGGCGCGGGCCCGGCGTCCCTGCTGCCGCCGCAGGGCGGGCACGACACGGAGGCGGGCCTGTACCTGTAGCCGGCCCGCTGCGGCCGCGGCCGGCGGGCGGGAGCGCGTACGGGGCGGGGCGCGTGCGCGGGGCGCGTGGACGGGGCGGGGCGCGTGGGCGGGCGCGTGGGCGGGGCGGGCGCGGTCCGGGCCCGGGCGCCGACGACAATGGGCCCGGCCCGGGCGGAGTCCCGGGGGACACCGAACAGGAGCGTGCACGTGCCCGAACCGGCGCAGGAGAACCCGTACCCCGACAGCCAGGTCCTCGGCGAGGGCCCGGAACCGCACCCGCAGCTGGAGCCGGTCCTGCACCTCCTGGGCCGCTGGCACGGCAGCGGCGCCGGCGAGTACCCGACGCTGGAGCAGGGCTTCCGGTACGAGCAGGAGATCACCTTCAGCCATGACGGCCGGCCGTTCCTGCGCTACGAGTCGCGCGCCTGGCTGGTCGACGGGTCCGGCACGGCCCTGCGCCCCTCGGGGCGGGAATCCGGCTGGTGGCGCATCCTGCCCGACGCCTCGGTGGAGGTGGTCCTCGCGCACCCGACCGGCATCGTGGAGACGTACGTCGGCCGGGTGTCCGGGACGGACGTCGAGATGGCCACCGACACCGTGGCGTGCACGCCGAAGGCCAAGGAGGTCACCGCCGTGCGCCGCCGGTACGCCTTCGCCGACGGGGAACTGACGATCGAGCAGGCCATGGCGGCGGTGGGACGGCCCCTCACCCACCACCTCCGGGCACGGCTGCGGCGGAGCTAGCTCCCGTAGCGGGCGCGGAGGGCGTCGAGTGCGGCCGCGGTGGCCTCGTCGAAGCTCAGGCCCAGCCGCTTCGCGCGTTCCGCGTAGGCCTGCGCGGCGGAGGCCGCCTCCCGGGCGGCCCCGTCGCCGGCCGCGGCGATGAAGGTCCCGTTGCGGCCCCGCGTCTCGATGACCCCGTCGCCCTCCAGGGCCCGGTAGGCCTTCGCGACCGTGTTCGCCGCCAGCCCCAGCTCCTCCGCGAGCCCGCGCACCGTCGGCAGCTTGTACCCGACCGGCAGGTCACCCGCCCGAGCGGCCTCCGCGATCTGGGCGCGCAGTTGCTCGTAGGGGGCGGCCGCGCCGGCCGCGCCGTCGATCCGGATCTTCAGGTTCGTCGAGGTCACCCGGGGATTCTCCCCCATCGCGCACGATCCCCGGGCCCGCCCGGACCGATCTCGCCGCGGCCTCCGGAGCCCGCCACCTGAGCCCCTTCCTATGCCCGCCTTAAGCGGAACGTAAAGCGCGGGCAGGGCCCGAGAGGCGCGTTAAAGCAGGTCAGAGGCTTGCCCTCTGCTCCCAGCTTGGCTCCGGGGAGCCAAGCTGGGAGCCACGGGATGTGAATCACTGCGATGGTGAAGCTAGAGGCGGCTCGGCCGCCCCGCGCGGGAAGATCTGATCCATCGCTTCCGCGCCCTCCGCGATCACCGGCCGCAGCTGCTTCCGATAGACCTGCTCGGTCGTGCTACTGCCGGTGTGTCCGACGATGCGGGCGATCACTTCGATGGATAGACCGTGGTCGGAGAGCAGCGATACGAAACTCGTCCGCAGCTCTCGTGTCGTCCATTCCGCCGGCCGTTCGATGCCGGCCTCCTTCAGCAGAATGCGGAAGTTGCGGCGCACGTTCAAGGCGGTCCGCAGCTCCCCGTCCTCTGTGGGGAAGACGAGGCCCTCGCTGGTCCACTCACGGCCGGCGCCCTTGGCCTCGGCCTGCTGCCGTGCGCGGTGGGCATCCATCACTGCGGCCACCTGCTTGGGCATGGCCAGGGATCGGCGGCTCTTACGAGTCTTCGTGTCGCCGTGGCTGCGAACGGAGCGCCATACGTCGACATACGGCTGGCGCCCATCAGCAAGTCCGGTATGAACATGCGACCAGGTGAGCGGGCGAGTTTCTTCCGGCCGCACGCCGACCAGCAACGCCAGGACCACGTAGGCATGGATCCAACTGCCTGTCTTGGCGCGCAGGACGGCCTCTCCCTGTTCCAGCGAAAGTGACTTGCTGGGCCTGCCGTCCTTGCCTTCCGGGGCCTCAACCAACTCGGCTACGTTCCGGATGGATTTGCCTCGCCGCTGGGCATGCGTGATTGACCGGCGCAGGATGGAGAGGACCATTCGCAGAGACGTCGTAGCGAGCAGTTCCGCACGACCGTCGAGCCAGTCGTCGACCTCATCGGCCTCCAGCAGCCTGAGTTTCGCTGCCCCCAGCTCCGTGTAGATGTGCGTGGCTGCAAGGCTGCGATAGGTGTCCACGCTGGTGGACGCCTTGCCCTTGAGTCCTTGCGCCAGCCAGTCCTCAACGGCCTGCTTGACCGTGTAGTTGGCTGGAGCCTTGGCGCCCTTCTCCAGTTCCTTCTTGAGATCTCTCAGCTTCCGCCGGACATCGGTCTTGGTCTTCCCGGAGACCTTGGCTCGGTTGCGCTTGCCAGCCGCGGTATAGCCAAGGGAGATCGCGCCGACGTACCGGCCCTTGGAAGCGTCCCAGTAAATCGAGTCTTCGCCATTCGCCGCCTTACGGGCGGGTCGTTCTCCGTCCATTGGCACCTTTCATGCATGAGAACGGGGCCGCCCCCACTTGGGGCGGCCCCGTTGAGGGTCGTTGCGTGCTACGCGGCGGCCTCGGCCTCACGCTTGAGCAGCTCGACGTACTCGTCGACGTACTCGGTGGAGACAAGACGTCGCCGGCCAGAGCGCACAGTGCGCAGGCGACCGAGCCTGATCTCCTCGTAGGCGGTGGAACGGCCCACGCTCAACAGTTCCGCGGCTTCCTCAACGCTGTGCAGTCGCCTTTCAGGCACCACCACGAGAGCCATGGGCTGGTCTCTGTCCTTCCTCGGTCTTGGGCGATGTTGGATCCACATTGCGTTGAGTCGCGACTCAAGCGACTCAGAGCGGCTCAGAGGGCTTTCTTATCGGTTTTTCTTTCTCTTATACACAGCGTACTCTGCCGACGAAGATGATATTGTATATCGATGTGTTCTCCGTATCAT
>NZ_JBHYVA010000124.1:0-16005 GCF_042750055.1 Streptomyces sp. NPDC059456 | reverse complement strand
GCCGATTCAGAGCGGGGACCGGGGACCGGGTCGGCCATCGGCCCCGCGAGGTTGGCGTCGGACCGCACGGTGTCACTCTCCTCGACATCAGGCTCGCGATGAACAGAGCCTGCCATGCCACCCGGGTCGCGAACCAGCGGGGCCCGTACTCCTGTGGATGAATCCACCGTTGTGGACAACTCCGTCCCCCCTTCGTCCGTGCGGTGACGGGGGGACGCAGCCGCACGGCCGCGGCTGATGATTCCGTGCAGCAGAGAGCGACGTTTCACGTGAAACACGATGCCCGGACCGTGCCCGGACAGGGTCTTCGGGCCGCTACGACACTCCGAAATCCATACCTATAGGGCGCAACGCGCCCGTCATCAGCGACGGCGGCGGGTCCGGCTGGTGCGCGCGGCCTTAGCCCGCTTGGCCGCGAACCTCACCCCACCGGGGCTTTCTCCGACCTCGACCCGGACGACCGTGGACAGGGGATCGACCACCCCTTCGCCCACCTGGAGCACCGAGGTCTTCACCACACCCAGCTTCGCCAGCGCGACCTTCGCCGCCACCAGCTCTTCCTCCGCGGTGTCACCCTTCAGGGCGAGCATCTCCCCGTACGGGCGCAGCAGGGGCACGCCCCAGCCCGCCAGCCGGTCCAGCGGAGCCACGGCCCGCGCCGTCACCACATGCACCGGCTGCACCTTGCCGAGAACCTCCTCGGCCCGGCCGCGCACCACCGTGACGTGGTCCAGGCCCAGCAGCTCGACGGCCTCCTGCAAGAAGGTCGTCCGCCGCAGCAGCGGCTCCAGCAGCGTGATCTTCAGATCCCGCCGCACCAGGGCCAGCGGAATGCCGGGCAGGCCGGCCCCCGAACCCACGTCGCACACCGTGACGCCCTCGGGCACCACTTCCGACAGCACCGCGCAGTTCAGCAGGTGCCGCTCCCACAGCCGGGGCACTTCGCGCGGGCCGATCAGGCCCCGCTTGACTCCGGCGTCCGCCAGCAGCTCCGCATACCGCACAGCTTCCGGGAAAAACTCGCCGAACACCGCGCGCGCCTCTTCAGGCGCCGGGGGAAGCTCCGCTGCCTCCGTCACGGGGACCGTCCTTCCGTACCGCATGGATCGTTGAAAACGCACTGCACGAACTGGCACCGCCCAGACAGGCACTGCCAGGCTGACAAACATCGGCCCCGTCTGCGACACAGACGGGGCCGAACACACTCAGGCTTGGGGTCAGGCCGGGAGCACGACGACGAAGCGCTGCGGCTCCTCGCCCTCCGACTCGCTCTTCAGCCCCGCAGCCGCCACGGCGTCGTGGACGACCTTCCGCTCGAAGGGCGTCATCGGCGCCAGCTTCAGGGGCTCACCGGACGCCTTCACGTCCGCCGCCGCCTTGGCGCCCAGCGCCGCCAGCTCCTCGCGCTTCTTCGCGCGGAAGCCTGCGATGTCGAGCATCAGCCGACTGCGGTCACCCGTCTCGCGGTGCACGGCGAGACGGGTCAGCTCCTGGAGCGCCTCCAGGACCTCACCGTCGCGCCCCACGAGCTTCTGGAGATCACGGCTGGCCGAGTCGCTGACGATGGAGACCGCGGCCCGGTCGGCCTCGACGTCCATGTCGATGTCCCCGTCCAGGTCGGCGATGTCCAGCAGACCCTCGAGGTAGTCGGCCGCGATCTCGCCCTCCTGCTCGAGGCGGGTGAGGGTGTCGCCACTCTCAGCGGCGGCCGTGGTGGTGCCTTCCGTCACGGGAGGGACTCCTTCTTACTTCTTGGAAGAGGGCTTGGGGGGCGTCTGGCGCTGCGATTTGGTCTGCCGCTTCGGCTGCTGCCGCTTGGCCGCACCACCGCTCGCCGCATCCGAATCCGCCGTGGCCTCGGCGCTCTTGGTCACGGACCCGTCCGCCTGCGCAGCCAGACCCTGCTTCGTGAGAGCCGTGATGAACTTGCGCTCGTTGTCGTTGCGGTCCGGGCCCTTGGCCACGATCGCGGCGACGATCTTCTTCTTGCCCCGACCCTTGACCTCGCCGTGCGTGGTCACGTGCTTCAGCAGACGGGTCAGGTACTGGTCCTGCGCCTTGCTGCCCGGCGTCGGGTTCTGGTTGATCACGTACATCTGCTGGCCCATGGTCCACACGTTCGTGGTCAGCCAGTAGACGAGGACACCCACGGGGAAGTTGATGCCCATGAACGCGAAGATCAGCGGGAAGATGTACATCAGCATCTTCTGCTGCTGCATGAACGGCGTCTTCACCGAGAGGTCGACGTTCTTCTGCATCAGCTGACGCTGGGTGTAGAACTGCGACAGCGACATCAGGACGATCATGACCGCGGTCACGATCCGGACGTCGGTCAGGGAGGCGCCGAGCGCGGCGACCTTCTCCTCGCTGTCCGTGAACTTCGCAGCCAGCGGGGCACCGAAGATGTGCGCCTGGCGGGCACTCTCCAGCAGCGACTCGTTGATCACGCCGATGGTCTTGCCGTTGGCGATGGCCGAGAGCACGTGGTACAGCGCGAAGAAGAACGGCGACTGCGCGATGATCGGAAGGCACGAGGAGAGCGGGTTGGTACCCGTCTCCTTGTACAGCTTCATCATCTCTTCGGACTGGCGCTGCTTGTCGTTCTTGTAGCGCTCCTGGATCGCCTTCATCTTCGGCTGGAGCGCCTGCATGCCACGCGTCGCCTTGATCTGCTTCACGAAGAGCGGGATCAGGCAGATGCGGATCAAGACCACCAGGGACACGATCGACAGGCCCCAGGCCCAGCCGCTGTCCGGGCCGAAGATGGCACCGTACAAGCTGTGGAACTGGACGATGACCCACGAGACGGGCGTGGTGATAAAGCTGAACAAACTGGCAATCGTGTCCACTAATCAGGCTCCTTGAGCATTGCGAGATCTACGCAACGCACTGCGCAGCTGCTCGTGCCAACGCGGGCGTTTACGGGGTGGGACATGGTCGACACCACCGGCGGACCACGGATTGCACCGCAGGATCCGCCAGCCGGTCAGAACCGTCCCCTTCACCGCACCATGCCGGTCGATGGCCGTGAACCCGTAGTGCGAGCACGAGGGGTAATAACGGCACACCGGCCCGAGCAGCGGACTGATGGTCCACTGGTACAGCTTGATCAATGCGAGCAGCGGGTACTTCATCGAGCCACGCCTCCCAGGAGCCGCGTCAGAGCGGCATCCAGGTCCCGGGCCAGTTCGTCGACGCCGGCATCACCCGCTCCGGGCAACGCCCGCACCACCACCAGGCTACCGGCGGGCAGGCGACAGAGCCGCTCGCGGACAAGGTGACGCAAACGGCGCTTGACCCGGTTACGGACGACGGCGCCACCCACGGCCTTGCTGACGACGAAACCCGCACGCGTCGAGGGATCGATCTCCCCCGGCTCGTGCGGGTCCGTTGCACCGCTGGTTCGTAGGTGGACGACGAGGAGCGGGCGACCTGCCCGACGACCTCGACGCACCGCGCTCGCGAAGTCCTCGCGCCGCCTCAGCCGATTCTCGGGAGACAGCACGACGTCACGACCTGCGCGTTGTTACGCGGAGAGGGCGGCGCGGCCCTTGCTGCGGCGGTTCGCCAGGATCGCGCGACCGGCACGGGTACGCATCCGCAGGCGGAAGCCGTGGGTCTTGGCACGACGGCGGTTGTTCGGCTGGAAGGTGCGCTTGCTCACTCGGGGGCTCCAGAGAATGAATCGTTGTGGCGGGACATCGCCTGGCTGTCACCGTGCGCCCACGAGGAAACTCGCGTGTTCGCCCGAGTGGCACCGCTAAACGATCACAAAAGGTGATCTTCGCCCATCGGTAGGCAGGCGGCAGCAGCCATCGACAACTCGACCTCGTTACGGTACGCGCGGCTACGCCATCCGGTCAAACCGAGGCGACGTGCCCCCACACTGTGCACAGGCTGTGGACAACGACTTGAACCGTACCCGTCGGGCTGACTACCGTTGTCTGATCCCGGATTTTTTGTCCCGACCGTCCCAAAGAACCACACATTCGTGGGACCCCTGTGAGAGAGCGTGCTCTGTGGCTGACGTACCTGCCGATCTTGCCGCAGTGTGGCCAAGGGTGCTCGAGAAGCTCCTCGGGGAGGGACAGCAGGCCATCGAGCCCAAGGACAAGCAGTGGGTGGAGCGCTGCCAGCCCCTTGCACTCGTCGCCGACACCGCGCTGCTCGCCGTACCCAACGAGTACGGCAAGCGCGTCCTGGAGGGCCGGCTCGCCCCGCTGATCAGCGATGCGCTCAGCCGTGAGTGCGGCCGCCCCATCCGCATCGCCATCACCGTGGACGACTCGGCCGGCGAGCCCGCGCCCCTGGCCGCGCCCGCGCAGCAGCGCTCCGAGTCCTACGAGCCGTACGGCGGCCAGCGCAACGGCGGCCACACCGGTCACACCGGCCCCGGCGGTCCGTCCGACGACCAGCTCCCGACGGCCCGCCCCGCCTACCCGGACTACCAGCAGTCGCGCCCCGAGCCCGGCTCCTGGCCCCGCGGCGGCCAGCAGGACGACTACGGCTGGCAGCAACCCCGCCTCGGCGGCTTCCCCGAGCGCGACCCCTACGCCTCCCCGCAGCCGGGCTACCTCCAGCAGTCCGAGTCCGGCGGCTACGAGCAGGGCTCCTATGAACAGCAGCCGTACGAACAGCAGCAGTACGAGCCCCGCCCGCCGCAGCAGTCCCACCCGTACGAGCAGCAGCAGTACGAGCAGCCGGCCCCGCGCCCCGCGCCCGGCCGGCCCGCACCGCCGCCGGCCCCGTCGGGCGGCTCCACCTCGGGCCCGCTGGAGCCGACCGCCCGGCTGAACCCCAAGTACCTGTTCGACACCTTCGTCATCGGCGCCTCCAACCGCTTCGCGCACGCCGCGGCGGTGGCCGTCGCCGAGGCGCCCGCCAAGGCCTACAACCCTCTTTTCATCTATGGGGAGTCGGGCCTGGGCAAAACGCATCTGCTGCACGCCATCGGGCACTACGCGCGCAGCCTCTACCCGGGTACCCGCGTGCGGTACGTGAGCTCCGAGGAGTTCACCAACGAGTTCATCAACTCGATCCGTGACGGCAAGGGCGACGCGTTCCGCAAGCGCTACCGCGAGATGGACATCCTGCTCGTCGACGACATCCAGTTCCTCGCGAGCAAGGAGTCGACGCAGGAGGAGTTCTTCCACACCTTCAACACGCTCCACAACGCCAACAAGCAGATCGTGCTGTCCTCCGACCGGCCGCCCAAGCAGCTCGTCACCCTGGAGGACAGGCTCCGCAACCGCTTCGAGTGGGGCCTGATCACCGACGTCCAGCCGCCCGAGCTGGAGACGCGTATCGCGATCCTGCGCAAGAAGGCCGTACAGGAGCAGCTCAACGCCCCGCCGGAGGTCCTGGAGTTCATCGCCTCCCGCATCTCGCGCAACATCCGCGAGCTGGAGGGGGCGCTGATCCGGGTCACGGCGTTCGCGAGCCTGAACCGGCAGCCGGTGGACCTCGGCCTGACCGAGGACGTCCTCAAGAACCTGATCCCGGGCGGGGAGGACTCGGCTCCCGAGATCACGGCCTCGGACATCATGGCCGCCACCGCCGACTACTTCGGCCTGACCGTGGACGACCTGTGCGGCTCCTCGCGCAGCCGCGTCCTGGTCACGGCCCGGCAGATCGCCATGTACCTGTGCCGGGAGCTCACGGACCTCTCACTGCCCAAAATCGGGGCGCAGTTCGGGGGCCGCGACCACACGACCGTCATGCACGCGGACCGCAAGATCCGCGCCCTGATGGCGGAGCGGCGCTCCATCTACAACCAGGTCACCGAGCTCACCAACCGCATCAAGAACGGCTGAACCAGCGCCTGCCGGCCCCTTCAGGGGCCTCTCCAAACGCTTCCAGAGGGCGCTCCCGGGGTACTCCGGGGGCGCCCTTCTTCGTTCGCGCGCCCCTGACCTGTTCGAATACGCCCCCTGCGGAGCAACTCATCCACAGATTCCGCGACTTTCTTCCGTCCACAGGGTGGGGACGGCCCGCGTCACCCACAATCTGTCCACAGGGCTCCGGCGTGAGGCACCATCAGAGCTGGTCAGCCCCCTGTGGAATTGTGCGCAAGCGTCATCCACAGCCTGTGGACAGAACCTCCGTCCACAGGCTCGTCCACGCCTCTGTCCACCGCCGACCCACAGGTTCCCGCATCCTGTGCACAGGATGCGGCGGGTTACCCACATCGCTGTCCACTGTTCGGCAACATCCCACCCCCGATCACCGCCCTGAGTGAAAGCCGTCACACGGAAGTCGACGTTTGGGCTGTGGAGTACCTGGGGAAAGCTGGGGACACACCTGTGGAGTAGTCGGGGTCACCTGGGGATGGCCTGTGCAGAAGTTTTCGTTCTCCACAGACGCACCGTGTTGTCCACCGGTGCCACCCACAGGGTGTGGGGATAAAAAACGGCGGGTGACCTGCGAGAACGGGGTTATCCACCGTTTCCACAGGCCCTACTACTACCCCCATAGAGAGTTAGGCCGGTTTCGGTTTTCAAGCAGGTCCTGTGCACAACTCGGTGGGCGGCCCTCCCCGACACCTCGCTTCCGATTTGACCGGCGGCAGCAACGACTGTCGGCGCCGTACGTCAGACTGGTCCCCGGCATCGGTCGAGGCATCGACGAGCCGACGACGAAGGCCGGCAGACGAGCGAGCAACAGCAGGAGGCGGTTCCGGTGAAGATCCGGGTGGAGCGCGACGTACTCGCGGAGGCGGTGGCCTGGGCTGCACGCAGCCTCCCGGCCCGGCCGCCGGTGCCCGTTCTCGCGGGCCTGCTGCTGAAGGCCGAGGAGGGCACCCTGTCCCTCTCCGGCTTCGACTACGAGGTCTCCGCCCGCGTCTCCGTCGAGGCGGACGTCGAGGAGGACGGCACCGTCCTCGTCTCCGGCCGGCTGCTCGCCGACATCTGCCGCGCCCTGCCCAACCGCCCGGTGGAGATTTCCACAGACGGTGTACGGGCGACCGTGGTCTGCGGCTCCTCGCGGTTCACACTCCACACCCTTCCTGTGGAGGAGTACCCGGCGCTGCCGCAGATGCCGACCGCGACCGGCACCGTGCCCGGTGAGGTCTTCGCCTCCGCCGCCGCCCAGGTCGCCATCGCCGCCGGCCGCGACGACACGCTGCCCGTGCTCACCGGCGTCCGCATCGAGATCGAGGGCGACCGCGTCACCCTGGCCTCCACCGACCGCTACCGCTTCGCGGTCCGCGAGTTCCTGTGGAAGCCGGAGAACCCGGAGGCCTCCGCCGTGGCCCTGGTGCCGGCGAAGACGCTCCTGGACACCGCCAAGTCCCTGACCAGCGGTGACACCGTCACCCTGGCGCTGTCCGGCTCCGGCGCCGGCGAGGGCCTCATCGGCTTCGAGGGCGCCGGCCGCCGCACCACCACCCGCCTCCTCGAAGGCGACCTGCCGAAGTACCGCACGCTGTTCCCGACGGAGTTCAACTCCGTCGCCGTGATCGAGACCGCCCCGTTCGTCGAGGCCGTCAAGCGCGTGGCCCTGGTGGCCGAGCGCAACACCCCGGTCCGCCTCAGCTTCGAGCAGGGCGTGCTGATCCTGGAGGCCGGTTCCTCCGACGATGCACAGGCTGTGGAACGTGTGGACGCCAAGCTCGAGGGCGACGACATCTCGATCGCCTTCAACCCGACCTTCCTGCTGGACGGTCTGAGCGCGATCGACTCGCCGGCCGCGCAGCTGAGCTTCACCACGTCCACCAAGCCGGCGCTGCTCAGCGGCCGTCCCGCGGTCGACGCCGAAGCCGACGAGGCGTACAAGTACCTGATCATGCCGGTGCGCCTGTCCGGCTGACGCACGCCGACGTCGGGCCCGGTCTCGCAGGCTGCGGGGCCTGGCCCGACGTCGTTCGCGCCCCTGCCCGTACCGCCCCGCCCGTACCGCGGCGGCCCGCACCCCTGCCCCGTACGGCCTCCCGGGAGCGCCCGTGGCGCCCGGCGGCACCGCCCGGCGTAGGCTCGGAGCCGGGGTGCCCGGGTAATCCGGGAACCCGGCACAGACGGCCACAACGCTTAAGGAACCACCTGATGGAGCTTGGTCTCGTCGGTCTCGGCAAGATGGGCGGCAACATGCGCGAGCGCATCCGCCGCGCAGGCCACACCGTCATCGGATACGACCGCAACCCGGACCTCGCCGACGTCCACAGCCTGCGGGAACTTGTGGACAGCCTGCCGGCCCCCCGTGTCGTGTGGGTGATGGTCCCGGCAGGTGCGGCGACGCAGTCCACCATCGACGAGCTCGGGGAGCTGCTCTCGATCGGCGACATCGTCGTGGACGGCGGCAACTCGCGCTGGACCGACGACGAGAAGCACGCCGAGGAGCTCGCGGCCAAGGGCATCGGCTTCGTCGACTGCGGCGTCTCCGGCGGCGTCTGGGGCCTGGAGAACGGCTACGCGCTGATGTACGGCGGTGCGAAGGACCACGTCGCGCGCGTCCAGCCGGTCTTCGACGCGCTCAAGCCCGAGGGCGACTTCGGCGCCGTGCACGCCGGCAAGGTGGGCGCGGGCCACTTCGCGAAGATGGTCCACAACGGCATCGAGTACGCCATGATGCAGGCCTACGCCGAGGGCTGGGAGCTGCTGGAGAAGGTGGACTCGGTCACCGACGTCCGCGAGGTGTTCCGGTCCTGGCAGGAGGGCACGGTCATCCGCTCGTGGCTCCTGGACCTCGCGGTGAACGCGCTGGACCAGGACGAGCACCTGGAGCAGCTGCGCGGCTTCGCGCAGGACTCGGGCGAGGGCCGGTGGACGGTGGAGGCCGCGATCGACAACGCGGTGCCGCTGCCCGCGATCACCGCCTCGCTCTTCGCGCGGTTCGCGTCCCGCCAGGACGACTCCCCGCAGATGAAGATGATCGCCGCGCTGCGCAACCAGTTCGGCGGCCACGCGGTCGAGAAGAAGTGATCCACAGCAGGACGCAGTAGTACACAGCAGGACACGACCGCTCCGCAGCAGCACGGAGCACAGCAGCAGGAAGCCGGGGGAGGTCGGCGCCGTATGCACGTCACGCATCTCTCACTGGCCGACTTCCGCTCGTACGCCCGGGCCGAGGTGCCCCTCGACCCGGGCGTCACGGCTTTCGTGGGCCCCAACGGCCAGGGCAAGACGAACCTGGTCGAGGCCATCGGCTACCTGGCGACGCTGGGCAGCCACCGCGTCTCCTCGGACGCCCCGCTGGTGCGGATGGGCGCCGAACGGGCGGTCATCCGCGCGGCCGTCACCCACGGGGAGCGCCGGCAGCTGGTGGAGCTGGAACTGAACCCGGGGCGGGCCAACCGCGCCCGGATCAACCGGTCTTCGCAGGTCAGGCCGCGGGACGTGCTGGGGATCGTACGGACGGTGCTGTTCGCGCCGGAGGACCTGGCCCTGGTGAAGGGGGATCCCGGGGAGCGCCGGCGGTTCCTCGACGACCTGGTCACGGCCCGCTCCCCGCGGATGGCGGGAGTCCGCTCCGACTACGAGCGGGTGCTCAAGCAGCGCAACACCCTCCTGAAGTCGGCGGCGATGGCCCGCCGGCACGGCGGCCGCTCCATGGACCTGTCCACCCTCGACGTCTGGGACCAGCACCTCGCGCGCGCGGGCGCGGAGCTGCTGGCGCAGCGCCTCGACCTGATCGCGACGCTGCTGCCGCTGGCGGACAAGGCGTACGAGCAGCTCGCGCCCGGCGGCGGCCCGCTGGGGCTGGCGTACAAGGCCTCGGCGGGCGAGCCGGTGGACAGCGGTGCGGCGCGGACCCGCGAGGCGCTGTACGAGGTGGTGCTGGCGGCCCTGGCCGAGGTGCGCAAGCAGGAGATCGAGCGCGGCGTGACCCTGGTGGGCCCGCACCGGGACGACGTGCTGCTGCGGCTGGGCGACCTCCCGGCGAAGGGGTACGCGAGTCACGGCGAGTCCTGGTCGTACGCGCTGGCGCTGCGGCTGGCCTCGTACGAGCTGCTGCGCTCGGAGGGCGCCGAGCCGGTGCTGATCCTGGACGACGTGTTCGCGGAGCTGGACGCGCGGCGCCGGGAGCGGCTGGCGGAGCTGGTGGCTCCGGGCGAGCAGGTACTGGTGACGGCGGCGGTGGACGACGATGTTCCGGGCGTGCTGGCGGGGACGCGGTTCGGGGTGTCCGGCGGTGAGGTGACCCGGCTGTGAGCGAAGACACTCAAGGACCGCGCAAGGTCCCCGAGCCCTCGGGCGTGGACCTCGCGCGGCAGGCGCTGGCGGCGGCCCGGGAGCAGGCACGGGCCCGGGGCAACGCGGCGGGCGGGAAGAAGGGGAGCCGGCAGCCGGGGCTGCGCTCGGGCGCGCGCGCGGACGGCCGGGATCCGATGCCGCTGATGGCGGCGCTGGACCGGCTGCGCACGGAGCGCGGCTGGGAGATGCCGATGGCGGTGGCGGGCGTGATGGAGCGCTGGCCGGAGATCGTCGGCCCGGAGATCGCGGCGCACTGCGAACCGGACCGCTACGAGGACCGTGAACTGGTCGTGCGGTGTGATTCCTCGGCGTGGGCGGCGCAGCTGAAGCTGCTGGCTCCGCAGCTGGTGGCGCGGCTGAACGCCGATCTGGGGCAGGGCACGGTCCGGATGATCAAGGTCCAGGGTCCGGGCGGGCGCCCGAAGCGGTACGGGCCCCTGCGGGCGCCGGGCAGCAGCGGTCCCGGGGACACCTGGGGCTGAGCGGGCCCTCCCGCGCGGCGGCCCGGTGCGCGGAGCCCGGCCGCGCCGGGTCCGGGGGATCCGTACGCGCCCCCGTGCCCGGAACGACGGCAGCGCCGGAGTGAGCCCGGCGGGGCCGGAGCGAGCTCCTCCGAATGCGGCGTCCCTCACGGTAGCGAGAGGTTGACAGGCCGAAGCGCTGGACGCCCGTGTGAGCCTCTTTGAGCCCCTCCCCGGATATGGGGAGTCGGAGAGAGGAGGTTCAGGGCGGCACATGCGGACTCAGGTACCGGCAAACCCCCATTCATGTCAGTGGTACCGGTAGACTGGAGACAATCCCGCCCGTTCGCGGGGTGACACCGAACAACGCAGACAACGCAGATCGACGCGGCCGCTCCCGCCGGCGCACATGCTGGTCCGGAGTACGGGCTGCGCTGTGCCAGAAAGGGCGCTTCGTGGCCGATTCCGGCGACTCCAACGAGAAGAATTACGACGCCAGTGCGATCCAGGTCCTCGAGGGCCTGGACGCCGTCCGCAAGCGGCCGGGTATGTACATCGGCTCGACCGGTGAGCGTGGACTCCACCACCTCGTCCAGGAGGTCGTCGACAACTCGGTCGACGAGGCCATGGCCGGGCACGCGGACACGATCCACGTGACGATCCTCGCCGACGGCGGCGTGCGCGTGGTCGACAACGGCCGCGGCATCCCGGTCGGCATCGTGCCGTCCGAGGGGAAGCCGGCCGTCGAGGTCGTGCTGACCGTCCTGCACGCGGGCGGCAAGTTCGGCGGCGGCGGCTACGCCGTCTCCGGCGGTCTGCACGGCGTCGGTGTGTCCGTCGTGAACGCCCTGTCGACCAAGGTCGCGGTCGAGGTCAAGACGGACGGGTACCGCTGGACCCAGGACTACAAGCTGGGCGTGCCGACGGCTCCCCTGGCCAGGAACGAGGAGACCGACGAGCACGGCACGTCGGTGACGTTCTGGGCCGACGGGGACATCTTCGAGACGACCGAGTACTCCTTCGAGACGCTGTCGCGGCGCTTCCAGGAGATGGCCTTCCTCAACAAGGGCCTGACCCTGACGCTGACCGACGAGCGCGAGTCGGCGAAGGCCACGGCGGACGCCGACAACCCCGACGCGGACGTGCAGGAGCCCAAGGCCCGCACGGTCAAGTACCACTACGAGGGCGGCATCGTCGACTTCGTGAAGTACCTGAACTCGCGCAAGGGCGAGCTGATCCACCCGACCGTCATCGACGTCGAGGCCGAGGACAAGGAGCGGATGCTCTCGGTCGAGATCGCGATGCAGTGGAACTCGCAGTACTCGGAGGGCGTGTACTCCTTCGCGAACACGATCCACACGCACGAGGGCGGTACCCACGAGGAGGGCTTCCGCGCGGCGCTGACGGGTCTGGTGAACCGTTACGCGCGCGACAAGAAGCTGCTGCGCGAGAAGGACGACAACCTCGCCGGCGAGGACATCCGCGAGGGTCTGACGGCGATCATCTCGGTGAAGCTGGGCGAGCCGCAGTTCGAGGGCCAGACGAAGACCAAGCTGGGCAACACGGAGGCGAAGACCTTCGTGCAGAAGGTCGTCCACGAGCACCTCAACGACTGGTTCGACCGCAACCCGGTCGAGGCCGCGGACATCGTCCGCAAGGCGATCCAGGCGGCCACGGCGCGCGTCGCGGCCCGCAAGGCACGTGACCTGACGCGCCGCAAGGGCCTGCTGGAGAGCGCCTCGCTGCCGGGCAAGCTGTCCGACTGCCAGTCGAACGACCCCACCAAGTGCGAGATCTTCATCGTCGAGGGTGACTCCGCCGGCGGCTCCGCGAAGTCCGGCCGCAACCCGATGTACCAGGCCATCCTGCCCATCCGCGGCAAGATCCTGAACGTCGAGAAGGCCCGTATCGACAAGATCCTCCAGAACACCGAGGTCCAGGCGCTGATCAGTGCCTTCGGCACGGGTGTGCACGAGGACTTCGACATCGAGAAGCTCCGCTATCACAAGATCATCCTGATGGCGGACGCCGACGTCGACGGCCAGCACATCAACACCCTGCTGCTGACCTTCCTGTTCCGCTTCATGCGCCCGCTGGTCGAGGCCGGGCACGTGTACCTGTCGCGCCCGCCGCTCTACAAGATCAAGTGGGGCCGGGACGACTTCGAGTACGCGTACTCGGACCGCGAGCGCGACGCACTGGTGGAGCTCGGCAAGCAGAACGGCAAGCGGATCAAGGAAGACTCGATCCAGCGCTTCAAGGGTCTGGGCGAGATGAACGCCGAGGAACTGCGCGTCACCACCATGGACGTGGACCACCGCGTGCTCGGCCAGGTCACCCTGGACGACGCGGCCCAGGCCGACGACCTGTTCTCGGTGCTGATGGGCGAGGACGTCGAGGCGCGGCGCTCCTTCATCCAGCGCAACGCCAAGGACGTTCGGTTCCTCGACATCTGAGTCGGTCTCCGCTGACCGCCTGAAAGGACTTCTGACCAGCAATGGCCGACGAAACCACCCCCACCGCAGAGAATCCCGCGGAGGAGCAGCCCGTGCTGCGCATCGAGCCCGTCGGGCTCGAAACGGAGATGCAGCGCTCCTACCTCGACTACGCGATGTCCGTCATCGTCTCGCGCGCCCTGCCGGACGTGCGCGACGGCCTCAAGCCGGTGCACCGCCGCGTGCTGTACGCGATGTACGACGGCGGATACCGGCCCGAGAAGGGCTTCTACAAGTGCGCCCGCGTCGTCGGTGACGTCATGGGCACGTACCACCCGCACGGCGACAGCTCCATCTACGACGCCCTGGTCCGCCTGGCCCAGCCGTGGTCGATGCGCATGCCGCTGGTGGACTCGAACGGCAACTTCGGCTCCCCGGGCAACGACCCGGCCGCCGCGATGCGCTACACCGAGTGCAAGCTCATGCCGCTGGCCATGGAGATGCTCCGGGACATCGACGAGGAGACCGTCGACTTCACGGACAACTACGACGGCCGCAACCAGGAGCCGACCGTCCTGCCGGCCCGCTTCCCGAACCTGCTGGTCAACGGCAGCGCCGGTATCGCGGTCGGCATGGCCACCAACATCCCGCCGCACAACCTGCGCGAGGTCGCGGCCGGCGCCCAGTGGGCGCTGGAGCACCCGGAGGCCACGCACGAGGAGCTGCTCGACGCGCTCCTGGAGCGCATCAAGGGCCCCGACTTCCCCTCGGGCGCGCTGGTCGTGGGCCGCAAGGGCATCGAGGAGGCGTACCGGACCGGGCGCGGCTCCATCACGATGCGCGCGGTGGTCGAGGTCGAGGAGATCCAGAACCGCCAGTGCCTGGTGGTCACGGAACTCCCGTACCAGACCAACCCGGACAACCTGGCGCAGAAGATCGCCGACCTGGTCAAGGACGGCAAGATCGGCGGCATCGCCGACGTCCGCGACGAGACCTCGTCCCGGACGGGCCAGCGCCTGGTGATCGTGCTCAAGCGCGACGCCGTCGCCAAGGTCGTGCTGAACAACCTGTACAAGCACACCGACCTCCAGACGAACTTCGGCGCGAACATGCTGGCGCTGGTGGACGGCGTGCCGCGCACGCTGTCGATCGACGCGTTCATCCGCCACTGGGTGCAGCACCAGATCGAGGTCATCGTCCGGCGGACGAAGTTCCGTCTGCGCAAGGCGGAGGAGCGGGCGCACATCCTGCGCGGCCTGCTCAAGGCGCTGGACGCCATCGACGAGGTCATCGCGCTGATCCGGCGCAGCAACACCGTCGAGATCGCGCGCGAGGGCCTGATGGGCCTGCTGGAGATCGACGAGATCCAGGCGAACGCGATCCTGGAGATGCAGCTGCGGCGCCTGGCGGCCCTGGAGCGGCAGAAGATCGTCGCCGAGCACGACGAGCTCCAGGCGAAGATCAACGAGTACAACGCGATCCTGGCGTCGCCGCAGAAGCAGCGCTCGATCGTCAGCGAGGAGCTGGCGGCGATCGTCGAGAAGTACGGCGACGACCGGCGTTCCAAGCTGGTGCCCTTCGACGGGGACATGTCCATCGAGGACCTGATCGCCGAAGAGGACATCGTCGTCACCATCACGCACGGCGGTTACGTCAAGCGCACCAAGACCGAGGACTACCGCTCGCAGAAGCGCGGCGGCAAGGGCGTGCGCGGCACGAAGCTCAAGCAGGACGACCTGGTCGACCACTTCTTCGTGTCCACCACGCACCACTGGCTGCTGTTCTTCACGAACAAGGGCAGGGTCTACCGCTCGAAGGCGTACGAGCTGCCGGACGCCGGCCGTGACGCCCGCGGGCAGCACGTGGCGAACCTGCTGGCCTTCCAGCCGGACGAGAAGATCGCCCAGATCCTCGCGATCCGCGACTACGAGGCCGCCCCGTACCTGATCCTGGCCACCAAGGGCGGCCTGGTGAAGAAGACGGCGCTCAAGGACTACGACTCCCCGCGCTCGGGCGGTGTCATCGCGATCAACCTCAGGGAGACCGAGGACGGCAGCGACGACGAGCTGATCGGCGCCGAGCTGGTCTCCGCCGATGACGACCTGCTGCTGATCAGCAAGAAGGCGCAGTCGATCCGCTTCACGGCCACCGACGACGCGCTGCGCCCGATGGGCCGCGCGACCTCCGGTGTGAAGGGCATGAGCTTCCGCGAGGGTGACGAACTGCTGTCGATGAGCGTTGTGAGGCCGGGTACGTTCGTCTTCACCGCGACCGACGGCGGTTACGCCAAGCGGACGCCGGTCGACGAGTACCGCGTCCAGGGTCGTGGTGGTCTGGGCATCAAGGCCGCCAAGATCGTGGAGGACCGCGGGTCGCTCGTCGGGGCGCTCGTGGTGGACGAGTCGGACGAGATTCTCGCCATCACGCTCGGCGGTGGTGTGATTCGTACGCGAGTCAACGAAGTCAGGGAGACCGGCCGTGACACCATGGGCGTCCAGCTGATCAACCTGGGCAAGCGCGATGCCGTGGTCGGCATCGCTCGGAACGCCGAGGCCGGTCAGGAAGCTGACGAGGTCGAGGAGACCGAGGCGGCCGAAGGACAGGCCGTCGAGGCCGCCGAGGGCACGCAGCCCTCGGCCGGGGAGCACGAGGAGTAAGTCGTGAGTGGAGCCACGGGCGCCGGACCGGCCAAGACTGGGGAGGACGGTGCCCGTGGCCCCGCCGCGGAATCCCAGGGCGGGGGCGCCGAAGCCGGGGACAGGGGGAGGACCGTGACGGACACCCGCAAGCCCAAGAAGGAGAAGGCCGCCCCGGCGGCCGCGGCCGCGACGGCCGCGACGGCGGCGCCGGCCGCCGGCCGCCCCCCGGCGGACCCGGGGAACCCCCCCCCCGGCGACGCCGGGGCCGCCGCGGCGGCGC
>NZ_JBHYVA010000123.1:0-16043 GCF_042750055.1 Streptomyces sp. NPDC059456 | reverse complement strand
GCGCGGGCGGCGCGCCGCGGCGCGCGGGCGGGGGGGGGGGCGCGCGGGGCGTCCCCCCCCCCCGGCGGCCGCCGGTGCGGTCGCCGCGACGGGCGGGCCGGCGGCCGCGGCGGCCTCCTGCGGGCCGGTGGCCCCGGCGGGGAGCCGGAGCTGCCACTTGCCGCCCGCGGAGAGCAGCGGGGTGAGCATGGTGGCGACCGGGGCGGGCACGGTTCCGGTCTCCAGCCGGCGGCGCAGCCGCTCGCGCAGGGCGAAGACCCGGGCCTCGGCGCCGGCGATCAGCGGCTCGAACCAGGGCAGCGCCAGCATGATCAGCAGACCCGCGGACCAGCCGAGCAGCACGTCGCTGACCCAGTGCGTGCCGAGGTACACGGTGGTGGCGCCGACGCTCAGGGAGACGGTGGCGGACACCACGGACAGCACCCGCCGGGTGACCGTGGTGGAGGCCAGGTAGGCCAGGATTCCCCAGGTCACGACGGCGTTGGCGGTGTGGCCGGAAGGAAATATATCGCCGCCGGCGAAGAGCTCGGCGGAGCCGATCTGCGTGGCGTAGTGCGGGCCGAGCCGGCCGAGGCCGAGCTTGACGGCGCCGACGGTGATGTTGAGCAGGAGCAGCGCCACGCCGAGGGTGATCAGCGGGCGGAGGGTGTGCTGGCGCCAGGAGCGCCAGCCGAGCCAGGCGGCGACCATGACCGCGGTGGGTCCGCGCTGGCCCAGGACCACGAGGTAGTCGAGGAACGCGTGCAGCTGCGGCCACTGCTCGTAGGGGCGGAAGAACATGACCTGCCAGTCCAGGCGGACGAGCCAGGACGTGGTCAGGACGGCCACCACGATCGCGAGGTAGAACGCGAGGGTCGATCCGAGGAGCACGATGCGGTGCCGGCTCATCTGCGGTGTTTGCAGATGAGCCGGTCGCTCTGGTTCCCGGTCCAGCCGGGCGAACACCCGCTCCAGACGGGTCAGGATTTGGTCGGTACGCACTCAATCGACGTTACCGCGCGCCGATGGGCGGCCCGGTCGAATCACGGGCTTTGTGATGACCATGTGATGTGGAGTTGGTCTCACGCGGGACTTAATTCCTTGGATTCCGGCATTAGTTGGAGCTGCCGTGATCCATTGCCTCGGTCATTGTTTCGCATAGTCGAGCGGGCTTTATCACTCCCGCTCAATTACTTTGCTGAAAGATGGATCGGAATGATCCATTCCGTGGTGCGGCCGCTACGGGGGCCCCGATCCGTTCAGCCAGAAGGCCCCGTACACCGCCGCCGCCAGCGCCGCCGACCCCAGCACCGCGGCCGCACGGCCGGTCCGCCACCGGGCCAGCGCCACCGCCACCGGCAGCAGCAGCGGGAACGCCGGGAGCAGCAGCCGCGGCTTGGACCCGAAGTACCCCGAGGCGCACAGCGCCAGCGCCACGACGATCCCGCAGTACACGAGCAGCGGCACCGGCTGCCGCTGCTTCACGCACAGCCGGTACAGCCACAGCACCAGGACGACGCCCGCGATCAGCCCGACCCCGGCCGGGGCGGCGGACGACGCCAGCTTGGCCCCGACGAAGCGCGCGAACGCCCATCCGCCGTCGAATCCGTTGCCCCAGCCGCCCTGCACGTCCAGGTAGCCGAGCAGGCCGTGACCGGTGCGCGCCCCGACCCACAGCACGTACGCGGCCGCCCCCAGCGGGGCCAGCGCCACACCCGCCGTCAGCCGCCAGGACCGCTCCCCGCGCCGCAGGGCCAGGGCGGCCGCCACCCACACCGCCGCCACCACCGCGGCGCCGACCGGGCGGGTCAGCCCCGCTCCCGCGGCGAGCAGGCCGGCGGTCAGCCACCGGCCGCGCAGGGCCCCGTACAGCGCCCAGGCCGCCAGCGCCGTGAACAGCGACTCGCTGTACGCCATGGACTGCACGATGCCGACGGGCAGCGCGGCCCACACCCCGGCGGCGAACACGCCCGCCCGGCGGCCGTGGACGAGGTCCGCGACGGCGAAGATCCCCCAGGCCGCCGCGAGCCCGGCGACCGCCGAGACCACCAGGCCCGCGGATCCGTACGACAGCCCGGTCGGCGCCGCGACCAGCCGCTCCAGCCAGGGCAGCAGCGGGAAGAAGGCGAGGTTCGAGTGCACGTCCCCGTTGGGGAGGAGCACCTCGTACCCGTACCCCTCGGCGGCGATGCGGGCGTACCAGAGCGAGTCCCAGCGCGCCGACAGCAGCGTGTGCGGGCTGCTCCCGGCGGCGGCGCCCCACACCGCGAGCACGGCCAGCCCGAGCAGCCGGACCGCCGCGAAGACGGCCAGCGCGGGCGCGGCCCGGCGAAATCCAAGATCTTTCACGGGCATGATTATCGGTGGCGCCCGCGGCTGCCGTCGGCGCAGAACCACGGGTCGTGACCTCGCGTGTACACGAGGAGGGGCGCCGCCCGGCGGGCAGCGGGGGAGGAGGGCGGGGTGAGCGGCGTGATGCGAGTGGCGCACACCACACCGCGGCCGCCGTCGCGGTGAGAGCTTGGCCACGTGTCGGACAGGCGAACTCGCGTACGCTGACCCTTCACTCGCCTGTCGATGCCGGACCCCGTAGGACGCCGCACCGCGCACCACCCCGCGGCTCCGCAGCACGCTGGTCCGCCGAGTGCGAGCGATCATCTGGGAGGTACATGCATGTCGGGGACGAACGCGGCCGCCTTCCGGCTGCGGCTGCGAGCCGCCTCCGGCGGAGCCAACCGCTGGCTCGTCCTCGCGGTCCTCTGCGTCAGCCTGGTCCTCGTCGCGCTCGACGCGACGATCCTGCACGTCGCCGTCCCCTCCGTCACCGAGGACCTGCGCCCCGGCGCGGTCGAGCTGCTGTGGATCGTCGATGCCTACCCGCTGGTCTGCGCCGCCCTGCTGATCCTGTTCGGCACCCTCGGCGACCGGGTCGGCCGCCGCCGGATACTGCTCCTCGGTTACGGGCTCTTCGGCGCGGCCTCCGCGCTGGCGGCCCTCGCCGACAGCGCCCAGGTGCTCATCGCCGCCCGCGCCCTGCTCGGCGTCGGCGGGGCGATGATCATGCCGGCCACCCTGTCGATCCTGCGCCAGGTCTTCCCCGACCGGCGCGAGCGGGCCCTCGCCATCGGCATCTGGACCGCCGTCGCCGCCATCGGCGCCGCCGGCGGACCGGTCCTCGGCGGTTTCCTGGTCCAGCACTTCTGGTGGGGCTCGGTCTTCCTGATCAACATCCCGCTGATGGCGCTGATCCTGCCCCTCGGACGCTGGCTGCTGCCCGAGTCCAAGGGCGCCTGCGACGGACCGTGGGACGTGCTCGGCGCGCTGATGGCCGCCGGCGGCGTGCTCGGCGTGGTCCTCGGCGTCAAGCGCATCGGCGCCGAGCGCCGGCTCCTGGACGCCGACGCACTCGTGCCGCTGCTGCTCGGCGCGGCCCTGCTGATCTTCTTCGTACGGCGGCAGAGGCGGCGCCCGCACCCCCTCATCGACATGCGGATGTTCTCGCGCGCCGCCTTCACGACGTCCGTCGGCTGCATCGTGCTGGCCATGCTGGCACTGGTCGGGCTGGAGCTGATCGCGGTCCAGTACCTCCAGCTGGTGCTGCACCTGAGCCCGCTGGAGACCGGGCTGCGGCTGCTGCCGCTCACCTTCGCCGCGATGGCCGCCGGCGCCACCGGCTCCTACACGCTCGCCCGGATCGGGCCGCGCACCATGGTGTCGCTGGGCTTCGTGCTGACGGCCTGCGGCGTGCTGCTGCTCACGTTCATGGGCCAGCACGACCGGCCCGCGCTGCTCACGATCGGGTTCATCGTGCTCGGCTTCGGGCTGCAGACCACGCTGTTCGCGGCGTACGAGTCGATGCTGAGCGAGGCGCCCGCCGCCACCGCCGGCGGTGCGGCCTCCATAGGCGAGACCTCGTACCAGCTGGGCGCGGGCATGGGCATCGCCCTGCTCGGCAGCGTGATGAACGCCGCCTACGCGCCGGGGCTGCTGCACGTGCCGGGGGTGTCGGCCGCGGACGCGGCGGACGCCGCGAACTCCCTGGGCGAGGCCTACCAGATCGCGGGCTCCCTCGGCGGCGCCGCGGGCGAGTCGCTGTACGCCGCGGCACGGCACTCGTTCGTGCACGGGCTGCACGTCACGCTCCTGGTCAGCGCGGTCCTGCTGCTGGCGGGTGCCGTGATGGCGCTGAAGCTGCCGCGGGTCATGGAGTGCCACGACCCCGCCGAGGACGAGGCCGAGCCCGTACGGCTCCCCGCACAGGCGGGCCCGGACACCGCCCGCGTCCCGGCCGCGGCGCAGCCGGACCGCGACACGGCGGCCCGTACCGCCTGACCCCGCGCCCACCGCACCGCGTGCGGGTGGGGGTGGACCCGGAGCGGAGGTGGCGACAAACTAGCACCGCTAGTCATGACCGCATCTCCGCCGGGAGGCCCTTCGTGTCCGCGTCGAGAACGCCCTTCGTCCCCACCGATCCGCTCGGGCTCGACGAGCTCCTCGCGCCCGAGGACCTCGCCATCCGCGACACCGTCCGCGGCTGGGCCGCCGACCGCGTGCTCCCGCACGTCGCCGGCTGGTACGAGAGCGGCGAGCTCCCCGGCATCCGCGACCTCGCGAAGGAGCTCGGTGCGCTCGGTGCGCTCGGGATGTCCCTCCAGGGGTACGGGTGCGCCGGCGCCAGTGCCGTGCAGTACGGGCTCGCCTGCCTCGAACTGGAGGCCGCCGACTCCGGGATCCGCTCGCTCGTCTCCGTACAGGGCTCCCTCGCCATGTACGCGATCTGGAAGTACGGCTCCGAGGAGCAGAAGCAGCGCTGGCTCCCCGGCATGGCCGCCGGCGAGCTGATCGGCTGCTTCGGGCTGACCGAGCCCGACGTCGGCTCCGACCCCGCCGCCATGCGCACGTACGCGAAGCGCGAGGGCACCGACTGGGTGCTGAACGGCCGCAAGATGTGGATCACCAACGGCAGCGTGGCGTCCGTGGCCGTCGTCTGGGCGCAGACCGACGAGGGGATCCGCGGCTTCGCCGTGCCGACCGACTCCGCCGGGTTCTCGGCGCCCGAGATCAAGCACAAGTGGTCGCTGCGCGCCTCGGTCACCAGCGAACTGGTCATGGACGACGTACGGCTGCCCGCGGACGCGGTGCTTCCGGGCGTCACCGGGCTCAAGGGGCCGCTGGGCTGCCTCAGCCACGCGCGGTACGGGATCATCTGGGGGGCCATGGGCGCGGCGCGCGCCAGCTTCGAGGCCGCGCTCGACTACGCGCGGACGCGGGAGCAGTTCGGCAAGCCCATCGGCGGCTTCCAGCTCACCCAGGCGAAGCTCGCCGACATGGCGCTGGAGCTCCACAAGGGCATCCTGCTCGCCCACCACCTGGGCCGGCGGATGGACGCGGGCACCCTGCGGCCGGAGCAGATCAGTTTCGGCAAGCTCAACAACGTCCGCGAGGCCATCGAGATCTGCCGCACCGCGCGGACCATTCTGGGTGCCAACGGGATCTCGCTCGAATACCCCGTCATGCGGCACGCCACCAACCTCGAATCGGTGCTCACCTACGAGGGCACCGTCGAGATGCACCAGCTGGTGCTGGGCAAGGCCCTCACCGGGCTCGACGCCTTCCGCTGAGGGTCCCCCGGCCGCCTCTCCCGGACGCCGTCCGGGAGGTGCTCCAGAGGGGCCCCCAGGCTCAGCTCTGGTTGAAGAAGTCGCGCGAGCGGCCGGCGGGCTCGCCGTTGACGATCTGGGTGTCGGCCGGGGTCAGCAGGAAGACCCTGGTCGCCACCCGCTCGATCGAGCCGCGCAGGCCGAAGGTCAGGCCGGCCGCGAAGTCGACCACGCGCTTGGCGTCGGCCGGGTCCATGGACGACAGGTTCACGATCACCGGGACGCCCTCGCGGAACAGTTCGCCGATGCCGCGCGCGTCACGGAAGCCGTCCGGGGTGACCGTCGCGATCCGCCGGCCCTGCTCGACGGCCGACTCCGACGCGACCCTGACCCGCGGGTCGGTGACCCACTGGTCGCCGGGGCCCGCGACGGAACCCTGCGCGGCCTCCGCGTAGTCGTCGTCGTAGTAACGCTCGTCGTCGCTGTCCTCCACGAGACCCAACCAGGCACTCGCCTTGCGTACCGAACCCATGGACGCCTCCTTTCACCGCGGTCAGTTCTCTTCTCTCCGCTGCCCCTATGGTCGTCCATGATGCTGACAACGCGCCAAGTGGATAGGCGCCGCGCAGGGGTTTCGTGACGGTACTGGTGCAGAACATCCGTTGCACCGTCAAGGATTCTGATGGGTACCGCTGCTGTCTGAGTGAAAATACGACTGCTGCTGCCGTGTGGGTGACCGACGGGGGCGTACGAGTGAACGATCCGGCTCGATACGATGCGCATCACGCACGCGTATGACACACGGGGGACCGGTTTGTTCGGCATCGTCAGACCCTGCACGCACCGGCTCGGGGAGCGTTTCAAAACGGAGTGGATGGCCCATCTCTGCGGGCTGTGCCTGGCACTTCGAGGGGACCACGGACAGTTCGCCCGGATCGTGACCAACTATGACGGGCTGCTCGTATCCGTTCTGACGGAGGCTCAGTCCGGACCCGCCCCCGGCTCCCGGCGCACCGCGGGCCCCTGCCCGCTGCGCGGCATGCGCACCGCCGCGGTGGCCAAGGGCGAGGGTGCGCGGCTCGCGGCCGCCGTCTCGCTCGTCCTCGCCTCGGCGAAGGTCCGGGACCACGTGGCCGACCGAGACGGGCTGTTGGCCCGCGCGCCGATCGCCGCCGCCGCGCGCAGGGTGGCCCGCGGCTGGGACCGCGCCGGCGCCCGCACCGGAGCCTCGCTCGGCTTCGACACGGCCGTCCTCGTCGACGCCGTGGACCGGCAGGCGGGCATCGAGACGCTGGCCGGGCCCGGCACGCCCGTGCTCGTGGTGACCGAGCCGACCGAGACCGCGACGGCCGCCGCCTTCGCCCATACCGCGCAGCTGGCGGGACGGCCAGGCAACGCCCCCGCGCTCGCCGAGGCCGGCCGCTACTTCGGGCGCCTCGCGCACCTGCTGGACGCCGTCGAGGACCGGGCCGCGGACGCCGCCGCGGGCGCCTGGAACCCGCTGACGGCCACCGGGACCCCGCTCGCCGAGGCCCGGCGGCTGGCCGACGACGCCCTGCACGGCATCAGGCTGGCGCTGCGCGAGGTCGAGTTCGCGGACGCCGGGCTGGCCCACCGGCTGCTCGTGCACGAGCTGAAGACCTCGGTGGACCGGGCGTTCGGGGTCACCGGCTGCGGACACGTGGGCATGAGCGCCGCGGGCCAGGGCGGCCACGGGGCGCCTGCGCAGGGCTACGGCCCGGGCCAGGGGGCCCCGTACGGCAGCGGCCCGTACGACGGCCAGGGCGGCCAGGGCGGGAATCCGTACGGCGGCAACCCGTACGGCGGGGGCGCGGGCGGCCCCGGCGGGCCGTGGATGCCCGGACCGCCCATGGGCCCCGGCGGCGGCCTGCCGCCGCAGAAGCCGCGCCGCGGGCTGCTCGCCGGATGCGCCGTGGCCCTGGGGCTGTTCTGCACCTGCCAGCTGTGCTGCACCGAGCACGAGGGGCCGTGGTCGCGCAAGAAGCGGGACGCGTGGTGCGATGCCTGCGAATGCTGCGACGGCTGCCCCGACTGCAGTGGCTGCTGCGACTGCTGCAACTGCGACGGGTGCTGCTGCGACGGGTGCGACTGCGGCTGCGACTGCTGAGGCCCGCTCAGATTCCTTGGGTCCGGACGGCGTACAGGGAGATTCCCGTCCGGGCCCGTGTGGAAGGGTTGAGCGGCATGAGCGATGACGCAGACGATCCGAAGACCGCCTGGCGGAAATGGCACGAGCACCGGGTGGCATCCGTGTCCGCCCCCCACGGCCCCCTTTCCCTCATCGGCACCCACTGGCTCTCCGACTACCCGGAAGGTCGAATTCCGGCCGTTCCAGGGCGCTGGCGCGCCACCGAGGGCGGCGTGGCGCTGACCGCCTCCGCCGAGGACGGCCTCGCCCTCGACGGGGAGTCCTTCACCGGTGACGCCGTCCTCGCCGCCGACCACGCGCCGCCCGCGCGCTCGCGGATCTCCGCCCCCCGGGACGTCCGCATCACCGTGATCCGGCGCGAGGGGGAGTGGGCGGTCAGGGTCTTCGACCCCGGCTCCGCGGCGCGCCGCGCCTTCGCAGGCATCGAGGCGACCCCGTACGACCCCGACTTCGTCCTGCCGGGGCGCTTCCGCCCGTACGGCGAGGACCGGACCGTCCAGGTGGCGAACGCCGACGGGCGCGAGCGCGGGCTCGGCCTCGGCGGGGAGCTGAGCTTCGCGTACCGGGGCGCCGCGCACACCCTCCAGGTCGCCGTCGACGAGGACGACGGCAGTCTCTGGGCCGTCATCGGCGATGCCACCGGGGGGAGCTCCAGCTACCGCTTCCGGTTCCTGAAGCCGGGCGTCCCCGATCCCGTGGACGGCTCGATCACCGTGGACTTCAACCGGACCGTGCTGCCGCCCTGCGCCTTCGCGGACCACTTCATCTGCCCGTTCCCGCCGCCCGGGAACACCCTGGCCTTCGAGGTCGCGGCGGGCGAGCGGAGGCTGAAAGATGCCCTTGCCGCCCGAATCTGACGTCGAGACACTCCCGACAGCGCCTTCAGGGGGCTTGTCAGGGGCACGACGAAATCCTGTGCGCCCGCCGTACCCCCGGCTGCGCCTCACGGGCTCCGGCGCCCCCCACTGTCCGCCGGGCCCCCGATCCCTCCCGGGAGGACGAGAAGTGAGGATCAAGAGCATCACCCGTACCCGGCTGCTCGCCGTGGCCGCCGGCCTGGCGGCCGTCGCCGGGCTCGCCGCCCCCACCGCGGCGAGCGCGGACACCGGCTTCAGCGCAGCACGGCTCGCCGCCGCCGGAGCGTCCGTCCAGCGCGCCGACGTCGCGGGCACCGCCTGGTACACCGACCCCGCCAGCGGAACCCTCGTGGTCACCGCGGACTCCACCGTCACCGCCGAGGACCTCGCCAGGATCCGCACCGAGGCCGGAGCCGACGCCGCGGCCCTGCGCATCGAGCGCACCCCCGGCAAACTGCGCAAGCTGATCTCCGGCGGCGACGCCATCTACACCTCCGGCTGGCGCTGTTCGCTCGGCTTCAACGTGCGCAGCGGGAACACGTACTACGTCCTGACCGCGGGGCACTGCACCGACGGCGCGGGCACCTGGTGGACGAGCTCCGCGCACACGACGACGATCGGCGCGACCGTCGGATCGAGCTTCCCCGACAACGACTACGGCCTCGTGCGCTACGACAACGCCTCCCTCGCCCACGCCGGCACCGTCGGCAGCCAGGACATCACCAGCGCCGCCAACCCCACCGTCGGGATGTCCGTCACCCGGCGCGGCTCCACCACCGGTACCCACGGCGGCTCGGTGACCGGCCTCAACGCCACCGTCAACTACGGTGGCGGCGACATCGTCTACGGCATGATCCGCACCAACGTCTGTGCCGAGCCCGGCGACAGCGGCGGCCCGCTCTACTCCGGCACCAAGGCGATCGGCCTGACCTCCGGCGGCAGCGGCGACTGCACCTCGGGCGGAACCACCTTCTTCCAGCCCGTCGTCGAAGCCCTCAACGCCTACGGGGTGAGCGTGTACTGACGACGGTGCGGGCCGACGCAGCCCGCACCGCCCGTCCCGCACCACCCGCACCGCACTGCACTGCCCCGGCGCGATCACGCACCCCCGCCCGAACCCACGGGCGGGGGCACGTCGCCGGGGGGCGGGGCGGCGCGCCCGCGTCGGGCGCGGCCCGGTCAGCGGACGACGTCGAAGACGTTCTTCTGCAGGCCGTTGGCGTAGGCCTCGTGCTCGACGAGCTTCAGCCTCTGCACGTCCTTGTCCGTCGTGCTGAAGAGGCGCTTTCCGGCGCCCAACAGGAGCGGGAAGACGAGGAGGTGGTAGCGGTCGATGAGCCCGGCGTCCGAGAGGGCCCGGTTCAGCGAGGCGCTGCCGTGGACGATGATCGGGCCGCCCTCCGTCTCCTTGAGCGCGGCGACCTCGTCGAGCGAGCGCAGGATGGTGGTCCGGCCCCAGTCCGACACCAGGTCGTCCTCGGTGAGGGTGGTGGAGACGACGTACTTGGGCATCACCTTGTAGTCCGCGAAGTCCGCCATGTCCGGCCACACCGGACTGAACGCCTCGTAGCTGGTCCGGCCCAGCAGCATCGCCGTGGCCTCCTTCTGCTCCCGCCCCTTGATCTCGAACGCCTCGGGCAGGAATTCCGCGTGCTTGAAGGTCCAGCCGGAGTTCCGGTACCCGGGCTCGCCGCCCGGGGCCTCCACGACGCCGTCGAGCGAGATGAAAGCGGTGCTGATCAGGGTGCGCATCGGAAGTCCCTCGGTTTCTCGTGTCCGGGTGCAGCTTCGGCGGGCGCGCCCCGCCCGCTCCCGCGGCCGTGTCGCACCCACCGTCATCTATGACCGCCGGCGAGGGCGAAACTCACCGGTCCTCGCCGGTCCGGATGAAACCCCTTGTCCCCGGATCCAGCCGAGCGCCTCGCAGAGGGCGTACTGCGCCGCGAAATGACCGGCTCCGGGTGCGAGCACCGCCCTGCTGTGCCCGATGCGCCGCGCCAGCCAGTGGAAATGCCCCACCGGTGAGAACACGTCCTCGGCACCGTGCCAGAGCATGACCGGAGCGGTGATCCTGCGCGGGTCGCACCCCCAGGGCCGGCCGACCGCGAGGGAGTCGTCCAGCCAGCCGTACGCGGAGTCGCGCAGCGCCTCGCGGAAGGTGTCCAGGACGGCCCGGCGCACCCGGTCGTCGGCCAGGACCGCGAGATCCGCGGCCGGGAGGTGCGTGCGCAGGTCTTCCAGCAGCCGGCCCGGATCGCGGCGGATCCGCGCCGCCCGGGAGGTGACACGCCGCTCCAGGGCCGCGGGATCGCGGTCCGCGAGGGTGTAGTGGTCCACGTTGTGCGGGGTCATGCCGGCGTACCAGTCGAGCCCGGTGCCGTCGCGGGGCGCGAGGCCGACCAGGCAGGCCGCTGCCGTCACCCGGCCGGGGAGCAGCGCCGCGCACGCGAGTGCGTGCGGACCGCCGCCGGAGCGGCCGACGACCGCGAACCGGCCGATGCCCAGGGCGTCCGCGACGGCGGCGGAGTCGGCGGCGGCGTCGGCCACGCGCCGCCCCGGTGCACGGTCGGACCCCCCGTAGCCGGGCCGGTCGTAGGAGAAGAAGCGGACGTGCGGATGCCGCTCGGGGACGTCGGCGAGCGCGACGCCGAGGCGGCTGCCCGGTGTGCCGTGGTGCAGCAGGACCGGTGAGCCGCCGGGAGCCCCCCACTGCCGTGCGGCGAGCTTCCGCCCGTCGGGCAGTCCCACCTCGATGGGCACTCCGGCCTCCTCCCGCCGCCCCGCCCGTTGCCGCGGGGCACGCTCAGCCCGCGCGGGACCGGGGAGTGTCAGGAGGTCGTGGCGGCGCGGTCGGACTCGCTGCGCAGGACGCAGAATTCGTTGCCCTCGGGATCGGCGAGGACGACCCAGCCGGAGCCGTCGGGATTGCGGTGATCGGCGACGAAGGCGGCACCGAGGGCCAGCAGCCGGTCCACCTCCCGGTCGCGCGAGGTCTCGGGGCGCAGGCACAGGTGGATCCGGTTCTTGACGGTCTTGGGCTCGGGCACCTGGTTGAAGTACAGCACCGGTCCCTGCGCCAACTCCACCTGGGTCTCACGGGAGCCCGGCCCGTCCTGCGCGTGCAGCGGGCGGCCGGTCACCCGGCTCCAGAACAGGGCCAGCCCGTAGGCATCCGCACAGTCGACCGCCACGTTCTGGATCATCGAAACCATGCACGCGAGTTTCTCCGATCCGGGCGCCGCACGCCACCCCGTCGGCCCTTCGTCCGCCGGTACGCGTCCTGGAGGTGCGGGACGAGCAGCGCCGCCGCCGACCGGGCGCGTTCCAGGGACGCGGGGCGGTCGGCGCCGCGCTGCCCGAGCACGACGCGCGTGCTCAGCCCGTCCAGCAGGGCGAGGGAAGGCCGCGGAGACCGCCTCGTCCAGCGCCGTGTGGTCGCCGGTTTCCCGGATCGCCGCCGGGGGTGCTCATCGCCCGGCCCGCCCCCCGGCCGGGCCCGCGCCGTCCGGGAGCCCGCTGCCCACCGCGGCCCCCGGGCGGCCCCTGCGGAAGACCGCGCAGGCCACGGTGACGGCGGAGCCGAGCACCGCCCAGGCGGCCAGCACCAGCATCGGCCCGGCCGCGGCGTTGCCCTTGAAGTACGCGATCGAGCGCGCGGCGTACGTGCCCGCGCCCGGCGGCAGGGCCGGGCCGATGGCCCGCCAGAACGGCGGCAGCAGCGGGTACGGGTACGCGCCGCCCGCGCTCGGGTTGCCGAGCACCACCACCAGCAGGATCGCCAGACCGATGCCGACCACGCCCGCCAGCCCCTGGAAGGCCAGGGTGATCGCCCCGACCGCGAAGACGACGAGGGTGCCCAGCCCCCACAGGGGCACGATGCCGCCGGGCAGCGCGTCCAGGACCGGGCCCGCGATGACCGTGCCGAGCAGCCCGGCGGCGATCGAGTACAGCAGCAGCGCGCCGAGCCGGATGAAGGCGCGGTGGGAGTTGGCGGGCCGGGCGCCGGCGCTGATCGCGAGGATCGCGGCGCACAGGTAGCCGCCGACGCACCAGCCGATGACCAGGTAGAAGGCGCTCAGACCGCGTGCGTCGCCCGCGGCGGCCGGGGCCACGTCGACGACGCGGACGCTGCGGCCCCGGGCCTTCTCGGCCCGGCCGACGACCAGTTCGAGGGTCTGGGAGAGCGAGGCGCCCGCGCCGCTCGCGACCAGCAGCCGGTCGGTCGTCCCGGCCGGGTCGACGACCAGCGCCCCGTCCGCTTCCCGGTTCTCGACCTCCGCCTTCGCGGCGGCCTCGTCCGGCACCGCGTGCGGGTCGAGCGGTGTGCCCGGCAGATCGGCGAGCTGCTGCGCGGACTGCTCCGCGACCGGACGGACGGGGGCGGCCACGGCGAGGGGGATCTCGCTGGGCTCGGGCCGGTGGAAGGCCCCGATGTACGAGGTGATGAAGGCGAGCTGGAGGACCAGCACCCCCACGAGCAGCAGGGCGGCCCGAACGGTCACGGCGTCCTTGACCTCGGCGAGGAACCCGGCGGGCGAAGACGGGGGCGGAGGCGGGGGTGGAGGCGGGGACGGGGAGGTGGGCTGGGTCATGCCTCACACGCTCGGCGTACGGGGGGCGGCACGCAGCAGGGGCGGGCCGAACGGATGACGATCGGGAGGCACGTGCGCGATCGAGTTCTCGGGGGCGGGGAGCAGGGCGCTGGTGGTCGTCCGGAACCGGTCCTGCGGTGAACGTCATGGCGAGGGGTGAGTGCCCCGGTCAGTAGGCCAGTGCGGTCATGTGGTCGGGGTGGTGGGCGGCGACGTCGTGGGCGGCCCGGACGAAGGCGGCGACGGCTGCGGATCGCGAGGTCTCCGGCCAGGCGACCATGACCGCGCTGGGGCTGAGGCCGGTGACCGGCCGGTACGCGATGTCCGGGCGCTGGTGCCGCTCGGTGGTGGAGAGTGACAGGAACGCCACCGCCTGGCCCAGCGCGACCACTTCCAGGAGTTGCTCGACGCTGGCCACGAGCGGCCCCTCAGGAGCGTCGGCCGGCGCCGAGCCCGTGTGGCCGTCGCCCGCGTCCGTTCCGTCGCGTCCGGTGTAGTGGGCGGTGTGGGAGGGGGAGGCCCCCTTCCAGCGCGGAATCGGTTCGCCCTTGAGGTCGGCCAGCCGCAGCCGCCGGCGTCCGGCCAGGCGGTGCGCGGCGGGGAGGACGGCCAGCCGCGGTTCGACCACGAGGGTCTGGGAATCCAGCCCTTGACCGTCGAACGGGCTGCGCAGCAGCGCTACGTCGGCACGGCCGTCCCGCAGCATGGAGATCGGCTCTCCGCTGCCGCCGACGACGACTTCGGGCGGCGGCAGATGTGAACCCGTTCCCCGGTAGGCGGCGAGGATCTCCCGCAGCAGTCCGGCATCGCCTCCCGGTTTGACCGCCACGACGAGCTGGGGTGTCGGCTGACCGGCCCGGCGGGCCCGCCGGGCCGCCGCGTGCACCGCGTCGACCGCGATCCGGGCCTGGTCGAGCAGCACCTGACCGGCGTTGGTCAGCGCCACCTGGCGGGTGGTGCGCTCCAGCAGGCGTACCCCGAGCCGGGACTCCATCTGAGCGATCGCCTTCGACAGCGGGGGCTGCGCCATCCCCAGGCGTTGCGCGGCCCGGCTGAAGTTCAGCTCCTCGGCGACCGCGACGAAGTACCTCAGCTCTCGCACCTCCAGCTCGCTCATACCCGTGGACTATAGATCCAGAGCCTTCCGGTCTTTCCCTGCCGCCCGTGGGTGAGGGGAGGCTGGGTGCCATGACGACTTCGCAGAAGACTGCTCTGATCACCGGTGCGAACAAGGGCATCGGCAAGGAAACGGCGCGCAGGCTCGCAGCCCTCGGCATCACCGTGCTGATCGGCGCCCGCAACGCCGAGCGTGGCGAGGCGGCGGCCGAGGAGCTTCGCGCGGGCGGCGCCGACGTACGGTTCGTTCCGCTGGACGTCACCGACGAGACCTCGGTCCAGGCCGCCGCCCGGCACATCGACGCCACGTTCGGCCGCCTCGACATCCTCGTCAACAACGCCGGGATCGCCGCCGGACCGCAGAAGCCGAGTGAAACCCCCGCCGCCACCGTCCGGCAGGTTTACGAGACCAACGTGTTCGGCGTCATCGCGGTGACCCACGCCATGCTCCCCCTGCTGCGCCGCTCCGCCGCCGCACGCATCGTCAACATGTCCAGCGAGCTCGGTTCCCTCACCCATCTGGCCGACCCGGGCAGCCCGTGGTCCGCCTACTACTCGATCCTCTTCCCCTACTGCACCTCGAAGAGCGCGCTGAACGCGATCACCGTGCTCTACGCCAATGAACTGCGCGCCGAAGGGATCCTGGTCAACGCGGTGAGCCCCGGCTACTGCGCGACCGACCTCAACCGCCACACCGGGATGCGCACGGCGCAGGAGGGCGCGGCCGTGGCGGTTGACCTGGCGACGGCGGGCGAGGACGGCCCGACGGGCGCCCTTCTGGCCGAGGACGGGCCGATTCCCTGGTGAGACCATGCCGCGCCGTCGCCGCCCGAAGCCTGACGGGTGTGTTTTCAACCCTGCCGGCCGGCCTCCTCGGCCAATCGAACGAATGTTTCGCACGGATATTCGAATTGCTCTATGGTGGACACGGGGAGGTGTTCCATCGATCGAAGCAGGAGGCCGCGGGTGCCCGGTTTTACGCATCTGCACACCGTTTCGGGGTTCTCCGTGCGCTACGGAGGCTCACACCCCGAACGGCTGGCGGAGCGTGCCGCCGAGCGGGGCATGGACGCCCTCGCCCTGACCGACCGCGACACCCTCGCGGGTGCGGTGCGGTTCGCGAAGGCCTGCGCGAAGGCCGGGATCCGGCCGCTGTTCGGGGTCGACCTGGCCGTGCCGTACGCCGCGGAGGCGGCCGGCGGTGCCGCGGCGGGCTCCCGCGCGGGCGCCCCGGAGGCCTCCCAGCGGCGGCGGACCCCGGTGCGCGGCGGCGCCTTCCTCGACGAGTCCGCCCCGCGGGCCGTCTTCCTGGCCCGGGACGGCGCCGCCGGCTGGGCCGAGCTGTGCCGCATGGTCACCGCGGCCCACGCGGCCCACGCGGCTCACGCGGCCCACGCCCCCGGCGACGGGACCGCCGCCGGGGACCCCGGGAGCCCGGGCGGCTCCGGCGTGCGGCACGCAGCCGCGTCCGGACCCGCGTCGGCCGCCGTCCGCGGCTCCGCCGCGCAGCCCGCGCTGACCTGGAACGCCCTGCGCGGCGAGTCCGTGTACGTCCTGCTCGGACCCGGGTCCGAAGTGGGGCGGGCGCTGGCCGCCGGGCGGCCGGACCGGGCCGTGCGGCTGCTCGCACCCTGGCGGGAGGTCTACGGGGACTCCCTGTGCCTGGAGGCCGTCGACCACGGCCGCACCGGCACCGGCCCCGGCTCGCTGCGCCTGGCCGCCCGTACCG
>NZ_JBHYVA010000122.1:0-16060 GCF_042750055.1 Streptomyces sp. NPDC059456 | reverse complement strand
TCTCCCCCCCCCCCCCGGGGGGGGCGGGGCCGCGCCCCCCGCGCCGCCGGCCGGGGCGGCCCCCCCCCCTCTTCTCGTACGGCCATCCCCCCACGCCCCGCCCACCTTCCCGACACCCGCACAAGGAGTGTTGTTGTCATGTCCATGAACGGAACGGCCGGTTCCAGACCTGCGAGACCGCCGCGGCTCCCGTCGCTGACCGGACTGCGCTTCCCCGCCGCCCTCCTGGTCTTCTTCTTCCACGCCTCCCTCGGCGTGCCGTGGATCCGCCTCTTCGCCGACGACTCGGCCAACGACGCGTTCGCCAAGTGGGCCTCGCAGGCCGGCGCCCTCGGCGTCACCTTCTTCTTCGTCCTCAGCGGCTTCGTGCTCACCTGGTCGGCCCGCGACCAGGACACGATGCGCGCCTTCTGGCGCCGCCGCTTCGTCAAGATCTACCCGAACTACGTGATCACCTGGGCGCTGGCTCTGGTCACCTTCGCGGCCGTCATGACCAAGCCCTGGCAGGCCGTGGTCAACCTGCTGATGGTGCAGGTGTGGGTGCCCGACTTCGCCACCAACTTCAGCGTGGACCCGCCGAGCTGGTCCCTGGGCGCCGAGGCGATCTTCTACCTCGCCTTCCCGGCGCTGTTCCTGTTCATCAAGAAGATCGACCCGGCGCGGCTCAAGTACTGGACGGCCGGCGTCGTCGCCGCGATCTTCCTCACCCCGACGCTGACCTACGCGGTCATCCCGGGCGGCGGCATGCAGATGCCCGGCGCCGACGGCACCTCGACCGTGCAGTACTGGTTCGCGTACGTCCTGCCGCCCGTCCGGCTGCTCGACTTCGCCCTCGGCATCCTCGTCGCCCGCGCCGTGATGGCGGGCCGCTGGCGCAACATCGGCATGACCTGGTCCGCGCTGCTGCTGGCCGTCACGTACGGCATCGCGATGAACGTGGAGCACCTGTACGCGCAGCGCTCGGTCACCCTCGTCCCGATCGTGCTGCTGATCGCGGCCGTCGCCCTGCGCGACGCGGAGAACAAGCCGACGCCGTTCAACAACCGGTTCATGATCTGGCTCGGCGAGATCTCCTTCGCCTTCTACCTGCTCCACTACATCGTCCTGGCGTACTCCCGCGAACTGCTCGGGGACCAGCTGTACTCGACCCCGGTCGCCATCGCCCTGATCGCCGCCCAGATCGTCGTCGCGGTGCTGCTGTCCTGGGCCCTGTACGCCTGGGTGGAGGCGCCGATCACGCGCCGCTTCTCCAGCTCGCGCAAGGCCAGGGCCGCGAAGGCCGCGGCCGCCGAGGCCGCCGTCCGCGACGACCGCACCCTCGAGACCGTCTGACCGGCCTTCCCCGCGCCGCCCTCCGGGTTCCCGCAACCCGGAGGGCGGCGTCGTGCGTCCGGTGCCGGTGCGCCGTACGGGGCTCAGGCCGCGGGGGCCAGCAGCCGGTGCCCCGCCGCCGGCAGGCCCAGGCCGACGTACGGCCGCAGCTCGCCGTACGCGCGGGCGTCCCCGACGAGGATGCCGCCGAGCAGGGTCGCGCAGTCCGCGTCCAGCACGAGCTTCGCGTACGTGCCCGCCGCCTCGTCCAGCCGGCTCAGCTCCACCGCGCCCGCCGTCGCCGCGTGGGCGTCGCCGAAGCTCGCCACCTCCACGCCGAGCAGCTTGAGCTTGGTGGACAGGTCCGCCTCCCCGAACGGGTCCCCGGCCCCGCCCAGCAGCTGCCGCGCCACCGAGGCCGCCATCCGGTAGCCCGGCGCGGCCAGCCCGTGGCAGCGCCCCGACACGGCCGCGCACTCGCCGATCGCCCAGATCCGCTCGTCCTGCGTGCGGCACAGCTCGTCGACGAGGAACCCGCCGCGCTCGCCGGTGGCCAGGCCCGCCGGGCCCGCGAGCTCGTCCCGCGGCCGCACCCCCGCCGAGAACACCACCACGGAGGCGTCCAGGGAGCTGCCGTCGGCCAGGTCCACCGAGGCCACCGCGCCGTCCGGACCCGGCCGCAGCGCCGCCGTCGCCACCCCGCAGTGGACGTGCAGCCCGCGCTCCGCCACGTGCTGCCCGAGGACACCGCCGCCCGCCGCGTCCACCTGCAACGGCATCAGCCGCGGGGCGAGTTCCACCACGTGCGGCTCCATGCCGAGCAGCCGCAGCGCGTTCGCGGCCTCCAGGCCGAGCAGCCCGCCGCCGATCACCACGCCGGGGCGGCCCGGTACGGCGGCGGCGCGGATCGCGTCGAGGTCCGTCAGCGAGCGGTAGCCGAAGGCGCCGGGCAGGTCGTGTCCCGGCACGGGCGGGATGAACGGCCGCGAGCCGGTGGCCAGGACGAGCGCGTCGTACGCGACGACGTCGCCGGCGGTGGTGGTCACGGTGCGCGCCGCCCGGTCCACGGCGGCGGCGCCGGTGTTCAGCCGCAGCTCCAGCAGCGGGTCGTCCGCGAAGCCGGGCCCGGCCAGGGCGAGGTCCGAGGCGCTGCGGCCGTCGAGGTACGAGGACAGCGCGACCCGGTCGTACGCGGGGTGCGGCTCCTCCCCGAGGACCACGATCCGCCAGAGCCCGGCGGTGTCCAGGGCCCGCAGGTCGGCGACGAGCCGGTGTCCGGCCATGCCGTGTCCGGCGACGACGAGGGTCCTGGTCATCGTTCCCCACTCCTTCGGGGCGCACGCCCCGGCTCGTCGGTCGCGCCGGCCGGAGCGCCGCGCCCGTGGTCGTGGTCCGCGGCCGGTCCGGCCGGGGCCGGGCGTGCGTCGCCCGGGTCCTGTGGTGCCGCGTCCGGCCCGGCGGCACGCCCCGCCGGGAGGGCCCGGCACAGGGCGCGGACGGCGTCCATGCAGCCGCCGCAGCCGGTGGTGGCCCGGGTCGCCGCGGCGACCTGCGCCACGTCGGCGGCCCCGGACCGGCAGGCTTCGGTGATGGTGTGCTTGGTGACGTTGTTGCAGCGGCAGACCACCGCGTCGTCGGGGAGCGCGTCGGCCCCCGGCGCGGCCGGTGCGATGCCGAGCAGGAACTCCAGCCGCCCGGCCGGCACCGGCAGGTCGAGCTCGTGGAGCCGGCTCACGGCGGCGATGGCCCGCGGCAGCCCCAGCAGCACCGCCCCGGTGATCCGCCCGTCGTGCAGGGTGAGGCGGGCGTGGCGGCGGCGCGCCGGGTCGCAGAACGCGACCACCTCCGCGCCCTCGGGGGCCGGCCCGCCCCGCCCCAGGCGGACGAGGTCGATGCCGGGCACCCGCAGCCGGGTGATCCGCCGGGTGCCGAGGTGGTGCACCGGGGTTCCGGTGAGGGTCCGGGCCAGGGACTCGGCCTGCGCCCAGGCGGGTTCGAGGTGTCCGGCCGTGTCCCCGGGGTGTTCGGCGCAGTCCCCGATGGCGTGGATGCGCGGGTCGTCCGTGCGCAGCAGCCCGTCGACGACGACGCCGGTGCGGACGGTGAGTCCGGCCCGGCGGGCGAGCCCGGTCTCGGGGACGGCGCCGGTGCACAGCAGCAGCGTGTCGGCGGCGAGGACCCGGCCGTCGTCGAGGGTGAGTTTGCCGGTGCAGTACGCGGCGGCCGTGCGGCCGGTGTGGACCTCGATCCCGAGGTCTTCCAGGCTGCGGGTGAGCAGCGTGCCCGCGTCGGCGTCCAGGTGCCGGTCCAGGAGGTGCGGGCCGCGGTGGACGAGGGCCGTCTCGTGCCCGGCGCGGCGCAGTGCGGCGGCCGCCTCGACCGCGAGGGGCCCGCCGCCGACGACGACGGCGGCCCCCCGGGGCCCGGCGGCGCACCGCCGGGCGTCGTCGAGGGTCCGCAGCGCCGTCGCCCCGCCGTCCGGCAGCCCCGGGACGCGGGGGACGGTCGCGCGGGAGCCGGTGGCCAGGACCAGTGTGTCGTAGGGGTGCACGGAGCCGTCGTCCCCGTACGCGAGCCGGCGGGCGCGGTCGATCCGGGTCACCGTGACCCCGGTGTGCAGGCGGGTGCCCGCGGGCAGCGCGGGAAGGGCGAGGGCGGGGGCCGGCAGCGTCCCGTCCAGGACGTAGGACAGCAGCGCCCGCTGGTAGGGGGCCTGCGGCTCGGCGCCGAGCAGGGTCACGCCGCCGCGGTGTCCGTGGTGGTGCAGCCGCTCCGCGAACCGCTGCGCGGCGGGTCCCGCGCCGACCACCAGCACCTCGCCCGCGTTCACGGCCGCACCGCTTCCGCGGTTCCGGGCGCTGCGGGGGCCGCGGGGCGGGGTGCGGGCCCGATCCGTACGGCGCACACCTTGAACTCCGGCATCTTGCTGCGCGGGTCGAGTGCCGGGCTGGTGATCAGGTTGGCGCGGCCGGCGCCGGCGAAGTGGAACGGCAGGAACACCGTGTCGGTCCGCAGCGAGGGGACCAGCCGGACCCGGGCGAGCGTGCTGCCGCGCGCCGAGCTGACCTCGGCCGCGGCGCCGTCGGCCAGCCCGTACCGGGCGGCGGTGTCGGGGTGCACCTCGACGAAGGCCTCCGGTGCGGCCGCGGCCAGTTCCGGGACCCGGCGGGTCTGCGCGCCCGACTGGTACTGGGCGAGCACCCGGCCGGTGGTCGCGTACAGCGGGAACGCCGCGTCGGGGGTCTCGGCGCCGTCGCGGTGCTCGACTTCCGCGAACCGGGCCAGCCCGTCCGGGTGGGCGAAGGCGTCGAGGAACAGGCGGGGGGTGCCGGGGTGCGCCTCCTCGTCCCCGGGGGTCGCGGGGCACGGCCAGTGCAGGGCCTCGCCCGCGTCGAGCCGTTCCCAGCTGATGCCGGAGTAGTCGGCCGGGCCGCCGCGCGAGGCCCGCCGCAGCTCCTCGAAGACCTCGCGGGGGGCGGCAGGGAAGCGGTGTGCGGGCTGGCCGAGCCGGACGGCGAGGCCGTGCAGCACCTCCAGGTCACTGCGGGCCTCGCCGGGCGGGGGCAGCAGCCGGCGCCGGCGCAGCACCCGGCCTTCGAGGTTGGTCATCGTGCCCTCCTCCTCGGCCCACTGGGTCACGGGGAGGACGACGTCCGCCATCCGCGCCGTCTCGGACGGTACGAAGTCGGCGACGACCAGCAGGTCCAGGGAGTTCAGCCGGTCCGCGATCCGGGCCGCGTGCGGCGCCGAGACCACCGGGTTGGAGCCGAAGACGAGCAGGGCGCGCGGGCCGGCGTCGGTGCCGAGCGCGTCGAGGAGTTCGTACGCGCTGCGGCCGGGGCCCGGCAGCGCGTCGGGGTCCACGCCCCACACCCCGGCGACGTGGGCGCGCGCGGCGGGGTCGGTCAGCATCCGGTAGCCGGGCAGCTGGTCGGCCTTCTGGCCGTGCTCGCGGCCGCCCTGGCCGTTGCCCTGGCCGGTGAGGCAGCCGTAGCCGCTGCCGCCCCGGCCGGGCAGGCCGAGGGTGAGGGCCAGGTTGATGAACGCGGCGACCGTGTCGGTGCCCTTGCTGTGCTGTTCGGCTCCGCGCCCGGTCATTACGTACGCCCGCTCCGCTCCGGCCAGCAGCCGGACCGCCTCGCGCATGTCGGCGACCGGGACCCCGGTGACCCGCTCGACCCGCTCGGGCCACCAGGCCGCGGCCCGCGCCCAGGCGGCGTCGAAGCCGGTGGTCCGCTTGTTCAGGTAGCCCTGGTCGGCGTGGCCCTCGACGACGGCGAGGTGGAACAGGCCGAGCGCCAGCGCGAGATCGGTGCCGGGCGCCGGCTGGAGGTGCAGGGCGGCGCCCTCGGCGGTGGCGGTGCGCCGCGGGTCGATGACGATGAGCCGCGCCCCGGTCAGGTGGCGCATCAGCGGCGGCATGGTCTCGGCGGGGTTGGCCCCGGCGAGCAGGATCACGTCGGCGGCGCCGAGGTCGGTGACGGGGAACGGCAGGCCCCGGTCGAGCCCGAAGGCCGCCGAGCCCGCGGCCGCCGCGGAGGACATGCAGAACCGGCCGTTGTAGTCGATCTGGCTGGTGCCCAGGGCGACCCGCGCGAACTTGCCGAGCTGGTAGGCCTTTTCGTTGGTGAGCCCGCCCCCGCCGAACACGCCCACCGCGTCGGGGCCGTGCGCGGCGCGGATCTCCCGCAGCCGGGCGGCGATCGTGTCGAGGGCGCTCTCCCAGGTGGCGGGGGCGAGCCGGCCGTCCGCGCCGCGCACCAGCGGCCGGGTGAGCCGGCCGGGGGTGTCGAGCAGGGCGGGGGCCGTCCAGCCCTTCTGGCACAGCCCGCCCTGGTTCACCGGGAACGAGGTCGGCTCGACGGTGGTGCGGCCCGCGGTGTGCGTGAGCTTCGTACCGCACTGCAGCGCGCAGTACGGGCAGTGGGTGAGGGTCTCGGAGGCCGCGGCGGGGGCGGCGGCGGTGATGGCGGTGGCCTCAGACACGGGAGGCTCCGGTCCGCACGCGCGCCGGGGCGCTCTGCGCGGCCGGCCGCCGGCGCAGGTAGACCGCCCAGGTGACCAGGACGCACACCAGGTAGAAGCCGAGGAAGGCGAGGAAGGCGGGCTCGCCGGACGCGGCGGCGCCGCTGTACGCGCTGCGGAAGACCAGGTTGACCCCGACCCCGCCGAGGGCGCCCACCGCGCCGGCGATGCCGATCACCGCACCCGAGAGCCTGCGGGCCCGGGCGAAGGCGGCGCTCGCGTCGCGGCCGGAGGTGACCGCCTCCTCCGCCTCCCGGGCGAAGACCGCCGGGATCATCTTGTACGTCGAGCCGTTGCCGATGCCGGTCAGGACGAACAGGGCGGTGAAGCCGCCGACGAACAGCCCGTACGAGCCCTGCGCGGAGGCCAGCAGGAGCACGCCGGTGCCGGCCGCCATCGCGCAGAACGTCAGCAGGGTGATCCGGGCCCCGCCCCACCGGTCGGCCAGCAGACCGCCGAGCGGCCGGAACAGGGAGCCGAGCAGCGGTCCGAGGAAGGTGTACGAGGCGGACTGGAGCGGGGTGGCACCGAACTGGCTCTGCAGGACCAGCCCGAAGGCGAAGCCGTAGCCGATGAAGGAGCCGAAGGTGCCGACGTAGAGGAGGGATATGCACCAGGTGTGCGGGTTGCGGGCGGCCTCGCGCTGCGCGCCGGGGGCGCTGCGCACGGCCGCGAAGTTGTCCATCTTCAGCGCGGCGAGCAGGGCGGTGGCCACGATCAGGGGGAGGTAGACGGCGATGACGTAGGCGGGGTGGGTGCTGCCCGCGGTGGCGATGACGAGCAGGCCGATCAGCTGGACCGCGGCGACCCCGAGGTTCCCGCCGCCCGCGTTGATGCCGAGGGCCCAGCCCTGGAGGCGCTGCGGGAAGAGGGCGGTGATGTTGGTCATCGAGGAGGCGAAGTTGCCGCCGCCGACCCCGCCGGCGGCGCCGATCAGGAGGAACACCCACAGCGGGGTTCCGGGGCGCTGTACGAAGTACAGGGCGGCGAGGGTGGGCACGAGCAGGACGGCCGAGGAGAAGGCGGTCCAGTTGCGGCCGCCGAAGCGGGTCACGGCGTAGCTGTAGGGGAGCCGGAGGGCGGCGCCGACCAGGGTGGGGACCACCACGAGCAGGAACTTCTGGGCGGGGGTGAAGCCCAGGCCGATCGCGGGCGACATGAAGAGGACCAGGACCGACCACATGCTCCACACCGAGAAGCCGACGTGTTCGGCGAGGACGGAGAGGATCAGGTTGCGGCGGGCGGTCCGCCTGCCGGAGCGCTGCCAGAACTCCTCGTTCTCGGGGTCCCAGTCCTCGATCCAGCGTCGGGTTGCGGGCCGTGCGGGCGGCGGCGTCATGGCTCCTCGGCTTTCTGTTCGGCGGCTGACACCATGAACTATACAGTTCAGTTCACTTAATCTCCAGGGCTTTGTCGACCAGCGCGCCCGCGCCTCCGGTGTACGCGCCCGGATCGCACAGCTGCGCCAGCTCCTGCGCGCTCCGGCGTCCCGCGAACACCGGCTCCACGGCGAGCAGTACGTACAGCGGCCGGCCGCTCGCCTCGGCCTCGGCCGAGACGCGTGTCAGCAGCTGCTTCGCCGCCGCCTTGCCCAACTCCGGTGCCAGCACCGCAGCGATCCGCTCCGACACCACCTGACTGCCGGTCAGCAGCAGGTTGGCCCGCATCCGGTCCGGCCGGGCCGTGAGCCCCCCGGCGAGCTCGACCGCCGTGTGGGCGGCGCCGCCGACCAGCCGCAGGCACTCGCGCAGCAGCTGCCATTCGGCGTGCCAGGCCCCGGCCGAGCGCTCGTCCTCCGAGACCAGGCACTGCACGAGCCCGGTGGCCAGCACCGGCACCTGGAGGGCGGCGCTGCGCAGCAGCGTGCTCAGGACCGGGTTGCGCTTGTGGGGCATGGCCGAGGAGCTGCCGCGGCCGGCCACGGCGGGCTCGGCGACCTCGGCGACCTCCGTACGGGCCAGGTTCTGCACGTCGATCGCGATCTTGCCGAGGGCTCCGGCGGTGAAGGCGAGCGCGGCGGCGAGGTCCGCGATCGGGGTGCGCAGGACGTGCCAGGGCAGCGCGGGCCGGGCCAGTCCGGTCTCGTCCGCGAAGGCCCCGACGAGGTCGTCCAGGTACGCACCGGGTTCCGGGGCGCGCTCCGCGCCGTCGATCCGGGCGTATTCGAGGTAGCCGGCGAGCGTGCCGGCCGCACCGCCGAGCGACACCGGAAGCCCGTCCTCCAGCACCCGGGCCAGCCGCCGGTCGGCGTCCAGGACCAGCTGCCGCCAGCCGGCCGCCTTCAGCCCGAAGGTGGTGGGCACGGCCTGGAGGGCCAGGGTGCGTCCCGCCATCGCCGTGTCGCGGTGCTCGCCGGCCAGCAGGGCCAGGGCCTGCGCGGTACGGGCCAGATCGGCCCGGATCAGCTTCAGCGTCCGGCCGGCCACCAGCATGGCGCCGGTGTCGAAGATGTCCTGGCTGGTGGATCCGCGGTGCACGTACTCGGCGGCCCCGGTGCCCTGCGTGTCCTGCTCGGCGACCACCCGGGTCAGCGCCTGCACCAGGGCGACCACCGGGTTCGCGGTCTCCCGGGCGGCCAGCGCCACGGCCCGCAGGTCGAGGTTCTCGGCCCGCGCCGCGCGGGTCACGGCCTCGGCGGCGGGCCCGGGGAGGGTTCCGAGCCGGGCCTGGGCCCGGGCCAGGGCGGCCTCGGCGTCGAGCATGGCCTGGAGCCAGGCCAGGTCGGAGACGGCCTCCTCGGCGGGGGTGCCGGCCCGTACCGGCGACAGCAGCCCCGCGTCGGTGAGCGCGTCGTACGCGGCGGCGCTCATACCAGGACGCCGGTCAGGTCGGTCTCGGCCGGCAGCGGCGCGACACCGTGCGGGACGACCGTCGCGGGCGGCAGGGCCAGCACGGAGCGGGCGATGGAGTCGGAGTCGCCGAGGGTGACCGAGTCCACGCCGGGGCGGATGCCGGCCGCGGTGACCCAGTGCACGGACTCGGTGGGGACCCCGTACGCGAACCGGCGCGGGTGGGCGCGGCCGCGGGCGTCGAGGAGCCGGTAGGGCCGCTCGGTGACCGCGAGGCCGCCGGACTCGTAGCTGGCGCCGTCGGGGCCGGAGATCCGGTAGGTGGTGCACTGCTCGGTGTCGAGGAGGTGGCGCAGCAGCGGGTCGTCGGTGCGGCGCAGGTCCGGCTCGGGCAGGCGGGCCTCGATCAGGACCGTGGAGCGGATCGCGTCGCCGGGGACGGTGCGGGACGCGGCGATGAACGTGGCGTCGTCGCCGGCGGCCGTGTCGACACGGATCTCGGTCCCGGGACCGGTCAGGACGAGCACCCCGGCGTCGATCAGGGCGATCATCTCCTCGATGCGCGAGGCCGGCGGGCCGATGGAGAGGAAGGCGTTGAGCGGCGTGTACCAGCCCTCCAGGTCGTCGCGGTGCGAGTCGGCGGTCAGGCCGCCGTGGTCGACGGCGAGGCGGATCTCGTTGCGCAGGTCGCGCATGGTGTCCAGGGCCGCCTTGAGGGGGCCGCTCAGGTTGCCGGCCCGGGCCTCCTCGACGTCCTTGGCCAGGTAGCCGACCAGCCAGTCGCGGAAGTCCTCGCGGCTGGTGAACTCGCGCTCGCCGTAGGGGCGGGAGAGCTTCTCCCAGTCCCAGCGCTGCGCCGCGTCGATGCCGTAGACGTCCAGCAGCGAGCCCCGGTCCTCGGCGGACGCCAGGGACAGGAACCGCTGGGTGAAGCCCTCGCGCTCGTCGCCGCGGCCGCGGGCCTCCAGCAGGGCGCCGTAGTAGACGCTCTCGGTCTCGCGGGAGATCAGCGGCCACAGGTCCGCGGAGAAGCTGATGCCCTCGCCGTCCTCGGAGCGCCGGCGCAGCTCGGCGATCTTCGCGGGGGTGAGCAGGCGCGGCAGGTAGCGGCCGTAGGCGCCCTTCTCGTTCTCGCCACGGGCGTGGTACGGGATGCCCCGGCGCGAACTCGCGTACAGCTTCGGCTCGTTGCCGGAGGCCCGGTAGGCGAGGCGGCCGTCCTCGCCCCGGACGAACTCCCCGCCGCGGCCGGCGGTGAAGAGCGCCATGTGGTCGAAGAAGTTCAGGCCGAGGCCGCGCAGCAGGACGTTCTCGCCGGGCTTGACGACGTTCAGGTTCAGGTCCGCCGGATTGGCGGGCGTGACGTACGTGAGGTGGTGGATCCGGGCGAGGCTCGCGGTCTTCGCCTCGCGGGGCGTCAGCCGTGCCGGTACGTGGCCCTGCGCCATCACGATCGCGTCGAGCTTGTTGAGCCGGGTGCCGTTCTCCAGCCTGATGCCCTGCTGCCCGCCGGGGGTGCCGTGCGTGTCGGCCATGGCCACGGCCCGGGAGCGGTGCACCTCGACGGTGACGTTCGCGGGGGCGTTCGCGACGACCCGCTCGAAGGTGGCGCGCAGGTAGTTGCCGTAGAAGGCGCGGGTCGGGTAGGTGTTCGGGCCCAGCCGGCGGGCCTCGGCGAGGGTCGCCTCGTCCGCGGAGCCGCAGGCCGCCTCCTTGGCCCATTCGTACAGGCTCGGGCCCGGCTCGATGGGGCCCTCGGTGCGGACGCTGTCGTCGGTGTAGATGGTGATCTGGGAGGCGACCGTGTTCATCAGCAGGTGCTGGGACTGGTCGGAGCGCCAGACCTGGCCGGCGCCGGGCGCCGAGGGGTCGACCACGTGGACGGTGACCGCGGAGTGCGTGGGGTTGCGGCGCTCGTTGGCGCACAGGCGCTCCAGGACGGAGAGGCCGCGCGGGCCGGCGCCGATGATGGCGACCTGGAGGTGTCCCTGCTTCTGTCCCTGGTCCGCGTTCATCGCTGCTCTCCGTTCGGGGTGGTGTTCTCGTCGAGGGTGCGGGCGCCGTGCATCCAGGCCACGTGGTCGTGGAGCTGGTCGGTGGTGAGGGCCGAGAGGTGCGCGTTGCGGGTGGCGACGGCCTCGCCGGAGGTGTGCCAGAGCTTGATGCTCTCCCGGGCGAGGAGCTGGATCCTGCCGGTCCGCTCGTGCCGCTCGGCGTTGAACTTCTCGAAGCGCTGCGGGAGTTCGCCGGAGCCGCAGTCGAGCAGGTCGCCCAGGATCACGGCGTCCTCCAGGCCCTGGCAGGCGCCCTGCGCCACGTAGTGGAGCATCGGGTGGGCGGCGTCGCCGAGCAGGGCGACCCGGCCGTCGGTCCAGGTGCCGACCGGGTCCCGGTCGACGAGGACCCAGGACTTCCATCCCTCGCCGAGGGCGAGCAGGCGCTGGGCGTCCTCGCCGAGGGCGGCGAACTCGCGGCGGATGTCGTCCGCGGTGGCGGGGACCCCGGCGAGGGCCTCGGTGGCGTGGTTGTCGCTGCTGGCCGCGAGGTTGAGGTACTTGCCGCCGGCGATCGGGTAGTGCACGAAGTGGCAGTGCGGGCCGGTCCACCAGGTCACCGAGGTCAGGTGGCGCAGCTCCTCGGGGACCTGCTCCATGGGGATGACGGCCCGGTAGACGGTGATCCCGGAGTTGCGGGGCGCTCCGTCGCCGACGAGCTGGGCGCGGATCGCGGAGTGGATGCCGTCGGCGCCGATCAGGGCGTCGCCGGTGATCCGCTCGCCGTTCTCCAGGACGACCGAGGCGCTGGTGGCGTCCTGCTCGTACCCGACGGCGGTGACGGCGCTGCGCAGTTCGATGGCCTCGGAGGCCTGGCAGGCCTCCAGCAGCTTGGTGTGGAGTTCGGCGCGGTGGACGACGGCGTACGGGTTGCCGAACCGCTCGCGGTAGCGCTCGGTCAGGTCCATGCTGACCACGTGCCGGCCGGTGACCCCGTCCATGAACCGGAGCTCGTCCATCCGGACGGCGGTGGAGCGGACGGCGTCCCCGAGGCCGAGGCGGTCCAGGGCGTGCAGGCCGTTGGGGGCGAGCTGGATGCCGGCGCCGATCTCGGCGAATTCGGGGGCGCGCTCCAGGACGAGGACCCGGTGGCCCTGACGGGCGGTGGCGAGGGCGGTGGCGAGTCCGCCGATTCCGCCGCCGACGATGATCAGCTTCGACATCAGACCTTCTCCTCGGTGCGCTGCCGGCCGGCGTCGGCGCCGGCGGCGATCAGACGGGCGAGCTCGAGACGCTTGATCTTGGTGGTGGCGGTCTGCGGCAGGTCGGACTGGCGCCACTGGACCGGGTCGGCCATGGCGGGCAGGCCCGCGGTGGCGGCCTTCCAGGCGGCCGGGTCGAGGGGCTTGTCGTCCTTGGTGCAGACGACGGGGACGGCGCGGCCGCTCTCGTCGGGGATGATGATGACCTCGGCGAGCTCGTCGAGCCGGGTGAAGAGGGTGTCCTCGGCGGCGAGGGTGGAGCCGAAGCCCTCGATCAGGTCGACCTCGCGGTCGAGCAGGTGCACGCAGCCCCACTTGGTGCGGTAGCCGACGTCGCCCATGCGCCACCAGCCGTCGTTGACCTGCTTGTCGTAACGTTCCTGCTCGCCGAGGTAGGTGACGATCCGGCCGTCGCTCTTGACCTCGATGAAGCCCGGGTTGGTCTCGGACGGCGGCAGTCCGTTGCGGCTGACGACGCGGACGTCGGTCATGCCGGGGAAGGGCATGCCCACGCAGCGGCCGTCGGCGTCGAGCCCGCGGCGCTTGGAGAAGGAGCGGGCGACGGCCGGGCCGATCTCGCTCTGCCCGTACAGCTGGCCGAAGACGGGGGCCTTGCGCTTCGTCGCCTGGAGCAGCCGCTGCACGGTGCGCGGGTGGATGGCGTCGAAGGTGCTGCTGAAGAGCTTCACGTTCGACAGCGGTCCGCGGGGATCGTCGGCCATCTCCTCCCACTCCATGAAGGAGTTGGGGTGGGCTTCGAGGATGCCGGGGCGCAGCCTGGCGAACAGGTCGGCCGCCTGCTTGGGGTCGGAATCGGCGAGGACGAGGATCGGGAAGCCGCGGAAGAGGGAGATGGCGAGGGCGGTGATCAGCCGGGAGTGGACGAAGGAGACGTGCATGGCGATGGTCTCGCGGCCCGGGATGAGCGGCTTGGTGATCGCGGCCTGCGGGCGGTAGCGCGCCTGGAGGGTGGCGCCGGTGTGGACGGCGAGCTTGGGGGTGCCTGTGGTGCCGGAGGTGTGCGTGATGAGCGTCGGGTGCTCGGGCGGCATGGTCACGGCGGGGACCCGGGGCACCCCGGCGAGCGAGGCGAGCTCGGTGGCGTCCTGGTAGCTGCCGGAGGTGAGCAGCACCTGCTCGGCCTCCGCGAAGACCGACGCGGGCAGCTCGGTCTCCAGCTTGTCCTGGTCGGTGAGCAGGTAGGGCTGGTCGGTGCGGCGTACGAGTTCGGCGACGGTCTCGCCGTCGAGCTTGGGGGACAGCAGCACCGGGACGGCGCCGATCCGGGCGACCGCGCAGGCCAGCAGGGTGATGTCGAAGCCGTCGGACTTGTAGACGACGACCCGGCGGCCGGGGCGGACCTTGGCGGCCCAGAGCCGGGAGGCGAAGTCGTCGATCAGGTCGGCGACTTCGGCCACCGTCGCCCGGCGGCCCAGGGCCGGGGCCATGTCCAGGTCGTGATCGAGGATCACGACGTTCGTCGGATGCTTTCTCGCGGCCCGCTCGAAGAGCGTCCCGAGCCGGATTCCCTTGTTCCCGATGCGCTGCAGAATCATCGTCTGGCTCTTTCCACGTCAGGTGTGATGGAGGTGAGGTGCCGAATCGGACCGTTCGGGGCGCTCAGGCGCCGGTCCGGACGGGGCCGTTCCCGGCGGGGTCCTTCTCGATGACGACCTTGATGCGTTCGAGGGTGGTGGCGAGGTCGCCGGCGACCTTCTCGCCCCACTCGGCGAAGAACTGCTGCTTGCGGCCGGCGTCCATCCCGGCGGTGATGCCGGTGATCCCCTCGGTGGCGGCGCCCATCCGGAAGTGGTGGACCAGGAGGCTGCCTTCGCCGTCGGGCTCGATGGAGAAGCCCCAGACGCTGTCCTGCTTCTCGCCGGAGCTGTTGTGCATGGCCCACTGGAAGGTCCGGCCCGGCTCGGCGGCGACGACCTCGGCGTAGGTCGACCACTTGCCGCGCACCACCGGGGCCCAGGAGACGACGTCCTCGCTGCGCTCGTTCTCGCCGTGGAACACCGAGCCGACGGCGCCCGGGGCTCCGGTGGTCCACTCCCCGCCGAGGCACTCGGGGCTCCACTCGCCGCTGCGGGCCAGGTCGGTGACCACGGCGTACACCTCGGCCGGCGTGGCGGAGACGTGGATCTGGGCTCGCGACCGGAAGAGGGGCGTCTGGGTGTCGCTCATGGGAATGGGCCTCCTTTGGACTGGAACGTCTCAACTGCGGTGTCTCGGCGCCGTGTTTGGCGCCTCCCACTTCCTGAACCATACAGTTCAGTTCAATTGAACGCAACGGTTCAGTTCAGTTGGGATCTAGACTGGGGCCCGCACTTCCGAGGAGTAGGGACCGACATGACCGCACGGAGCAGCGCACGGACCGGCACCACCGAGCCCCACCAGGCCGTTCCCACGGGGGCGCGCGCGGCGCGCAAGCGCGAGGCCATCCTGGAGGCGGCGCGCACCGTGTTCCTCCGCGAGGGCTTCGGGGCCGGTGTGGACCAGCTCGCCGCCGAAGCCGGCGTCTCCAAGGTCACCATCTACAACCACTTCGGCAGCAAGGAGAACCTGTTCAACGCCGTCATCGGGCAGACGCTCGACGAGGCGCTGGAAGTGGCCCAGTCGGTGATCCAGGCCAAGCTCGCCGAATCGGACGACGTCCGCACCGACCTGCTGGAGGCCTGCCGCACCTGGGTCGCCGGCCTCACCACCCCGGAGGTGCTGGCGCTGCGCAACGTGATCGCGGGCGAGCGCCACCGCTTCCCGGAACTCGGCGCCACCTGGCAGGAGGAGGGCCCCGGCCGCCAGCACGCCGCCCTGGCCACGGCCCTGGGCCGGCTCGACGACCGCGGCCTGCTCCGCATCCCCGACATGGAGCTGGCCGTCCTCCAGCTCTCGGGCCTGGTCCTGTCCCCCCACCTGGTCTACGGGGTCTACGGCACCGCCCTGGACGAGGACCTCGCGGAGCGCCTCGTCCAGGGCGGAGTGGACATGTTCCTCCACCAGTACGCCGTGAGCGAGGTCTGACCGGGGGCCGCAGCGGGGGCCGAACGGGTCGCCGGGCCGGCCGTCCGCCGTTTCGCCGGGGCCGTGGCCGCCGTGCGGCCTAGGGTGGCCGTCGCGCACGGGTCAGGCAGGCACGGAGGAAGGGGCGGACGCCGATGACGTCGCAGCAGTGGGACCGCTCGCTCCTGCGAGCCGCCTCGGGTCCCGCCGTCCCCGTCACCACCGTGGCCCATGACATCGGCCTGCTCGTGCTGCGGCTGGTCGTCGGCCTGACCATGGCCGCCCACGGCACGCAGAAGCTCTTCGGCTGGTTCGGCGGCCCGGGGCTCGACGCGTTCGGCAAGGGCTTCACCGCGAGCGGGTACCCGGCCGGGAAGACCATGGCCGTCGTCGCCGGCCTGTCCGAGACGCTGGGCGGGCTCGGCCTCGCCCTCGGCCTGCTCACCCCGCTGGCGGGCGCGGCCCTGATCGGCGTCTTCGTCAACAACATTTACGCCGTGCGGGGCCTCGGGGCCTACTTCGCCCCCAAGGGCGTCGAGCTCGAATCGGTGCTGCTGGCCGGGGTCGTGGCCCTGACCCTCACCGGGCCGGGCCGCTTCTCCGCCGACCACTTCCTCCCCGTCCTGCGCGAGTCGCGGCCGCGGTACGGCGTCCTCGGCATCGCGCTTGTCGTGGT
>NZ_JBHYVA010000121.1:0-16068 GCF_042750055.1 Streptomyces sp. NPDC059456 | reverse complement strand
GCCCCCCCGGGGCTGGCCGCGCCCGGGCCGGAGGCGCACGGCGTACGGCCGGGCCTGGCCGCTCCCGGGCCGGGACCGCATGGCGGACACCGGCCGCGGCACGGCCCGGACGGTGCTCCGGGCGCCGCCTCCCGGGGCTGGCCGCGCCCCGGCCGGAGGCCCACGGCGTACGGCCGGACCCGGCCGCGCACGGCCGATACCGGCCCGCGGGCACGGCACGGACGGCGGTCCGGGGCCTGCCCGCCGTGCCCCGCAGGCACGGCCCGGGGGCGCGGACGGCGGTCCGCCGGGGCCGGTCAGCCGGTCAGCAGGTCCGCCAGGATGGCCGCGTGGCTGGAGGCCGGGTCCCTGACCGCGGTCAGGAGGGTCACCGGACCCGCCTCGGCCAGGCCGCGCAGCCGGGCCAGCTCCGCCGCCGCCCCCGGCTCCGCCAGCTCCGCCTCGTACCGCGCCCGGAACTCCTCCGCCGGGCCGCCGCCGTGGAACCACTTCCGCAGTTCCCCGGACGGGGTCACCGCCTTCGGCCATTCGTCGACCGCCGCCACCGCCTTCGCCAGGCCCCGCGGCCACAGCCGGTCCACGAGGACCCGTACGCCGTCCGTCCCCGGCTCCGGGGGGTCGTAGACCCGTCGCACCCGCACCCCCATCAGCCGCCACCTCCGAGTCCCTTGACCTCGTCCCACACCGCCGGATCCAGCACGCCCAGCCGCCTCCCGAACTCCCACACCGACACCTCGGCCGGCCGGTCCGCCTCCAGGAAGCCCGCCCGCCCCTGGGCCCCGACCGTCCCCGGCGGCAGCGGGATCACCCCGGCCCGCCGGTCGTCGTACTTCCCGCTGATCCACGCGACCCGCGCCCGGTGGGCCCGTACGGACGCCACCGCCAGCACCAGGCACAGCCGCCCGTCGGCGAGGGACCACAGCTCACCGGCCTGCGGCTGCGGCGCCGCACCCGGTCCGTGCTGCGGCGCGGCCCGCCGGGCGGCCCTTCGGGCGGCCGCCGGCCGACGCCCCGCGACCAGCACCACCAGCACCACGGCCACCACCGCAGCTGCCGCCGGCCACCAGGACGTGTCCATATTCCGAAGGTAGCCGTGCCCGCACCCCCCGGCACGGCAGTGCACCGGCACGTCCGTGCCCAGCGTCGCTCCCCCGGGTGACAGCACAGGTGATTCCCCCCACAACGGCCTGCCGCGGAGGAGCGACCTGACGTTTCGCGCCTTACGCTCGACCCACGCACGGCCCGCATTCCGTCCACGGACCGTCCCCGGAGGTTTACGCTCCATGAAGCTCACCGTCGTCGGCTGCTCGGGGTCGTTCCCGTCCGCGGAATCGGCTTGTTCGAGCTACCTCGTCGAGGCCGACGGCTTCCGGCTGCTCCTCGACATGGGCAACGGCGCCCTCGGCGAGCTGCAGCGCCACATCGGTCTCTACGACCTCGACGCCATCTTCCTGAGCCATCTGCACGCCGACCACTGCATCGACATGTGCGCCTACTTCGTGGCCCGCTTCTACCGCCACGAGGGCGGCCGCTGCGGCAGCATCCCCGTCTACGGTCCCGAAGGCACCGAGAAGCGCCTGACGACCGCGTACGAGGACGTCCCCGACGAGCGCTCGATGAGCGAGGTCTTCGACTTCCGGACCCTGAAGTCCGGCAGCTTCGAGATCGGCCCGTTCACGGTCCGCACCGAGCGGGTCAGCCACCCCGTCGAGGCCTACGGCATCCGCGTCGAGCACGGCGGCCGCTCCCTCACGTACTCCGGTGACACGGGCGTCTGCCCCGAGCTGGGGATGCTCGCCGAGGGCACCGACCTGTTCCTGTGCGAGGCGTCCTTCACGCACGGCAAGGAGGACGTCCCGGGCCTCCACCTCAACGGCCGCGAGGCGGGGGAGTTCGCGCGCGGCGGCGGGGTCGGCCGGCTCGTCCTGACGCACATCCCGCCGTGGACCGACGCCCGCCGCAACATCGCCGACGCCCGCGAGGTCTACGACGGCCCGGTCGACCTGGCGTACGCGGGCGCCGTCTACGAGGTCTGACGCACCGTCGCGGTCCGGCGCACCGCCGCCCGTACGCCGAAGCCCCCGCCCTCCCGGAGGGGAGAGCGGGGGCTTCGCCGTGCGCGGTGCCGTGGTTACTTGGCCTCGGCCTTGAGCAGCTCGGCGAGCTCCTCGTCGGACTCGCGGCCCGGCGTCGGGAGGTTGAACTTCGTGATCGCGAAGCGGAAGACCACGTAGTAGACGGCCGCGAAGCACAGGCCGACGAACGCCAGGCCCAGCGGGTTGGTGGCCTTGCCCAGGTTCAGCAGGTAGTCGATGGCGCCGGCGGAGAAGCCGAAGCCGTCCTTCATGCCGAGGCCCCACGTCAGGGCCATCGAGACACCGGTCAGCACCGCGTGGATCGCGTACAGGACCGGGGCGATGAACATGAACGTGAACTCGATCGGCTCGGTCACACCGGTGACGAACGAGGTCAGCGCGAGGGAGAACATCATGCCGCCGACGACCTTGCGGCGCTCGGGGCGGGCGCAGTGGACGATCGCGAGGCAGGCCGCCGGGAGGGCGAACATCATGATCGGGAAGAAGCCGGTCATGAACTGTCCGGCGCTCGGGTCACCGGCGAGGAAGCGGGAGATGTCGCCGCTCTTGCCCTGGTACTCGCCCGCCTGGAACCACGGGAAGGAGTTCAGCAGGTGGTGCATGCCGACCGGGATCAGCGCACGGTTGGCGACACCGAAGATGCCCGCGCCGACGGCGCCGGAGCCGACCAGCCACTCACCGAAGCTGTGCAGACCGGTACCGAGGACCGGCCAGATCAGGCCGAAGACGATGCCGATGACCAGACCGGCGAAGGCCGAGAGGATCGGGACCAGGCGGCGGCCACCGAAGAAGCCCGCCCACTCGGGCAGCTTGGTCCGGTAGAACTTCTGGTAGATCAGGGCGACCACGATGCCCATGACGACACCGCCGAGCACCTTGGCGTCGACGGGGGCCTCGATCATGACGACCTTGCCGTCGACGGCCTTGGCGACCTTCGGCAGGTTCGAGTCGGTGAACGTGGCGAGCACGTTCTTGAAGACCAGGTAACCGGTCACCGCGGCGAGTGCGGTCGAACCGTCGGACTTCTTGGCGAAGCCGATCGCGATGCCGACGGCGAACAGCAGCGCCATGTTGTCGAGGATCGCGCCACCGCCGGCGGACATGTATCCGGCTATCTTGGTCAGGAGCGTCGGCAGCGAGGGATCGCCGAGCATGTCCTTGTCGCCGAGACGGACGAGCAGCGCGGCCGCCGGCAGCACCGCAACGGGGAGCATGAGGCTCCGGCCGATGCGCTGCATGACGGCCATCACGCCCGCGCCCTTCTTCTTTTCCGCAGCGGTGGCTGTGGACATGAGGTTCCTCCAGAAGGCAAGGCGCCGCCCGGGGGACGAACGGGGGCCGGCGGCGTCTCAAAATGGGGGTACGCGAGCTCCGGACCCGGGCTTGCGTGGTCTACACCAATGGGTGGTGTAGACCAGTTGTAGCATGGTCGGGGATAGATAAGGAACCTTCGATTTCCTGTGGTCTACGCCACACTCTGCCCATGGCGGCGGCCCGCGGTCCACGACAAGCGGAAGACCCCCGGATCCGTGGATCCGAGGGCCTCGCGCGGCGCGGCGCCGTTATGTCTTCGTGTTCTACGCCTTGGTGTTCTCCGCCTCCATCGCCGCGATCTCCTCGTCCGACTCCCGTCCCGGCGTGGGGATGTCGAACTTCGTGATCGCGAAGCGGAATACGGCGTAGTAGACGGCGGCGAACCCCAGGCCGATCGGAATGATCAGCAGCGGCTTCGTCGCCAGGCTGAAGTTGATGAGGTAGTCGATCAGGCCCGCCGAGAAGCTGAACCCGTCGTGCACCCCCAGCCCCCACGTCACCGCCATCGAAGCACCCGTGAGCAGCGCGTGGATCACGTACAGCACCGGCGCGACGAACAGGAACGAGTACTCCAGCGGCTCGGTGATCCCCGTGACGAACGAGGTCAGCGCCACCGACAGCATCAGGCCGCCGACCTCCTTGCGCCGCTGCGGCTTCGCGCAGTGCGTGATCGCCAGCGCCGCCGCCGGCAGGGCGAACATCATGATCGGGAAGAAGCCGCTCAGGAACTGCCCCGCGTTCGGGTCGCCCGCCAGGAACATGTTGATGTCGCCGTGCACCGTCGTCCCGTCCGGCTTGGTGTAACTGCCGAACTGGAACCACACCGGCACGTTCAGGAACTGGTGCAGGCCGATCACCAGCAGCGCGCGGTTGGCGACGCCGAAGATGCCGGCGCCCCAGGAGCCCAGCCCCACCAGCCAGTCGGAGAAGGTCTCCAGCGCGCTGCCGACCGGCGGCCAGATCCACAGGCAGAGCGCCGCGAACCCGATCGCGACGAACGACATGATGATCGGGACCAGGCGGCGGCCGTTGAAGAAGCCCAGCCAGTCGACCAGCCTGACGCGGTGGAAGCGCTGCCAGAACCAGGCGGCCAGCAGGCCCATGATGATGCCGCCGAACACCCCCGGGTTCTGGTACGTGAACTCCACGAACGTGTTGTTCGGCCCGAGGCAGCCACCCCCGATGTCCCTGGTGCCGGCCGGACACGTGTTGGGGAAGGCGTGCAGCACCCCCCGGTACACCAGGAAGCCCGCGACCGCCGCGAGCGCCGTCGAACCGTCCGCCTTCTTCGCCATGCCGATCGCCACGCCGATGCAGAACAGCAGCGGCAGCCCGAGGTCCGCGTTCAGCAGGGCGCCACCCGCGGCCACCATCACCCGGGCCACGATCGTCCAGTTCAGGCCGTCCTTGCCGAAGACGCCCGGCTGCCCGAGCCCGTTGAGGAGGCCCGCCGCGGGCAGGACCGCGATCGGCAGCTGGAGACTGCGCCCCATCTTCTGCAGCGCCGGGTACAAGCCGCTCCACCACTTCGGCTGCGGTGCTGCCGTGGTGCTGCTCGCGCTCATCGACGTCCTCCCTGGCGAGCCCGTTTGGGCAGGTGCGCCCCGTGCGGCACACTGGTGTAGACCACTTGTGATGAGGTCGCATTCGCCCGCCCGGAGGGCAGGTCGCTGCTGATCGTCATCATTCGGCAGAAGCGGGACCCGCGCTCGCGTAGCTGGGCCAACAGTGGGCTACCGTGACAAAGCGGGCCGCGCTGGCTGGACCTGGACCGCCGAGACTCGTTCTTCGTAGAACTCAGGGAGAAAACATGGCCACCAAGGCTGAGAAGATCGTCGCCGGGCTCGGCGGCATCGACAACATCGAAGAGGTCGAAGGCTGCATCACCCGCCTGCGCACCGAGGTCGCCAACCCCGACCTCGTCGACGAAGCCGCCCTGAAGGCCGCGGGCGCCCACGGCGTCGTCAAGATGGGCACCGCGATCCAGGTCGTCATCGGCACCGACGCCGACCCGATCGCCGCCGACATCGAAGACATGATGTGAGCTGACCACTCGCTCGCACACCCCACGAGACCCCGTCCCGCACATCCGCGGACGGGGTCTTCGTGCACCCGCGGCCGGGCCCCCGTCCACGGACACGGGCTCGGCCCGGCACCGGCCCGGCACCGACTAGGCTCGGACCCATGTCTCGCATCGACGGCCGCACGCCCGAACAGCTCCGCCCGGTCACCATCGAACGGGGATGGAGCAAGCACGCCGAGGGCTCCGTCCTCATCTCCTTCGGCGACACCAAGGTCTTCTGCACCGCCTCCTTCACCGAGGGCGTCCCGCGCTGGCGCAAGGGCAGCGGCGAAGGCTGGGTCACCTCCGAGTACTCGATGCTGCCCCGCTCCACCAACACCCGCGGCGACCGCGAATCCGTACGCGGCAAGATCGGCGGCCGCACCCACGAGATCTCCCGCCTCATCGGCCGCTCCCTGCGCGCCGTCATCGACTACAAGGCCCTCGGCGAGAACACCATCGTCCTGGACTGCGACGTCCTCCAGGCCGACGGCGGCACCCGCACCGCCGCCATCACCGGCGCCTACGTCGCCCTCGCCGACGCCGTCGCCTGGGGCCAGCAGAAGAAGCTGATCAAGGCCGGCCGCAAGCCGCTCACCGGCACCGTCGCCGCCGTCAGCGTCGGCATCGTCGACGGCGTCCCGCTGCTCGACCTCTGCTACGAGGAGGACGTGCGCGCCGAGACCGACATGAACGTGGTCTGCACCGGCGACGGCCGCTTCGTCGAGGTCCAGGGCACCGCCGAGGGCGAGCCCTTCGACCGCAAGGAGCTCAACGCGCTCCTGGACCTGGCCGCCGGCGGCTGCGCCGACCTCGAAGCCATCCAGCTGGGCGCCCTCCAGCTCTAGCCTCCCCCCGGCGGGTGGCCGCCAGAACCGCAGAGGGCGCTCGCGCGTCTCCCTGTACACGGGCGCACGGTGTCACAGCCGTGCGCCCGTCCTCGTACCCACGTCCCTGTCCTTCTCGGCACCCTGGGAGACCCGAACATGAACCCGAAGCACCGCATAGCGGCGGTCGTCCTGACAGCGGCCCTGGCCGTCCCGGCGCTGACGTCCTGCGACGCGATCTCGACCGCGATGGACTGCGCGAACACGGCCGTGGCCATCACCGACGGAGCCAACGACCTCCAGCAGGCGGTCTCCCAGGCCGGCAACAGCCCGCAGGACGCCCAGAACGCGCTGACCCAGATCGAGACGAACCTCAAGAAGGTCGGCGACCAGACGGACAACGCCGATCTGAGCAAGGCCGTCTCCTCCATGACCACCGCGGTCAAGAACGTCCGCACCGCCATCGAGAACGGCAACCCCAACCCGGACATCCAGCCGGTCGCCGACGCGGCGAAGGAACTGTCGAAGGTCTGCACGCCGGGCTGACCGGGGCCCGCGCCCGCGTCCGCGGGCAGCCGGCCGGAATAATGGCCGGCATGACCAGCCGCCTGATCCTCGCCACCCGCAACGCGGGCAAAGTCGCCGAGCTCCACGCCATCCTGTCCGACGCCGGCCTGCCGTACGAGCTGGTCGGCGCGGACGCGTACCCCGAGATCCCGGACGTCAAGGAAACCGGCGTCAGCTTCGCCGAGAACGCCCTCCTCAAGGCCCACGCCCTGGCCCGGGCCACGGGCCTGCCGGCCATCGCCGACGACTCCGGGCTCTGCGTGGACGTCCTGAACGGCGCCCCCGGCATCTTCTCGGCGCGGTGGGCGGGCCGGCACGGCGACGACAAGGCAAACCTGGACCTGCTGCTCGCCCAGCTCGGGGACATCGGCGACGAACACCGCGGGGCCCACTTCGCGTGCGCGGCGGCCCTGGCCCTCCCGGACGGCACCGAACGCGTCGTGGAGGGCCGCCTCCTCGGCACCCTGCGCCACGCCCCGGCGGGCACGGGCGGCTTCGGCTACGACCCGATCCTCCAGCCGAACGGCGACACCCGCACCTGCGCGGAACTCACCCCGGCGGAAAAGAACGCCATCTCCCACCGCGGCCAGGCCTTCCGCGCCCTGACCCCGTTCATCCGCGCCCTGGTGGCCTGACCGCCCGCCCGGCCGCCCCCTGCGGCAACGCGGAAGGCCCCGTACGCGAGTGGTGCGTACGGGGCCCTTCCCTGAATGCGGTTGGGGGGACTCGAACCCCCACGGGTGTTAACCCACTGGGACCTAAACCCAGCGTGACTGCCAATTCCACCACAACCGCCCACGAATCGGGTCAATATGGACATCGACCCGGAGTGGCTGCGGTCAGTCTACGGCTGCGGGGCGGGGAAACGGGGTGGGATCCCGGCGGGAATCGGTCAGATGCCGAGGTCCTTGATGATCTTGGCTACGTGGCCCGTCGCCTTGACGTTGTAGAGGGCGCGTTCCACCTTGCCCTCCTCGTCCACGATCACCGTCGACCGGATGACGCCGGTCACCGTCTTGCCGTACAGCTTCTTCTCCCCGAACGCGCCGTAGGCCTCCAGGACCTGCTTCTCGGGGTCGCCCACCAGCGTGACCTTCAGGTGCTCCTGCTCGCGGAACTTCGCCAGCTTCTCCGGCTTGTCGGGGGACACGCCGATGACGTCGTAGCCGGCCTCGGCCAGAACCGCCAGGTTGTCCGTGAAGTCGCAGGCCTGCTTCGTGCAGCCCGGCGTCAGCGCCGCCGGGTAGAAGTACACGATCACCTTGCGGCCCTTGTGGTCGGCGAGCGAGACCTCGTTGCCGTCCGCGTCGGGCAGGGTGAAGGCGGGGGCGGTGTCGCCCGGCTGGAGTCGCTCGCTCATGTCAACAGTCTCCTCGGGAGGGGATCGGTACGGTCCGAGACTAAGCTGACAGACTGTTCATGGTGGGCTACGCCCCCCACTCGACCCGACGACGACGGAGGCAGCGCGGTGCCGGAAGCCAGGACCCCCGCACAGATCGAGGCGGACATCGTCCGCCGCCGCGAGCAGCTCGCCGAGACGCTCGACGAGATCGGCGTGCGCATGCACCCGCAGACGATCATCGGGGACGCGAAGGCCAAGGTCGCCTCGACGGTCGACCACACCGCCGGGCGTGCCATCGTCGCCGTGAACCGTCTCCTGACGGACGTGCGCGACAGCATGCGGCACGAGGACGGCACCCCGCGCTTCGAGCGGATCGTGCCCGTCGCGCTGCTCGCGGTGGGTGTGGTCGGTGTGCTCGTGACCTCGGCGCGGCGCAGGCGCTGATGACCCTGCGGCGTACGGGCGGGGCGCGGACGGGTAGGTTCGTGGCGTGAGCGACGACACCAACACCACCACCCACGACAAGCTGCCGATCCGCATGCTGCACGACCGTGTGCTCGTGAAGTCCGATTCGCCCGAGGGCGAGCGGCGCTCGGGCGGCGGCATCCTGATCCCGGCGACCGCTGCCGTGGGCAAGCGGCTGGCCTGGGCCGAGGTGGTCGCGGTCGGGCAGAACGTGCGCAGTGTGGAGCCGGGCGACAGGGTGCTGTACGACCCCGAGGACCGGGCCGAGGTCGAGGTGCGGGGTGCGACGTACGTGCTGATGCGCGAGCGGGACCTGCACGCCGTGGCCGCGGAGCGGCTGGAGGGGTCCAAGGACTCGACCGGGCTGTACCTCTAGATCACTTCGGGATCGTTTCGCGTGCGGGCAGGGCCGGTGACCGGTGTCACCGGCCCTTTTGCACGGGTTTTGCTACGGTGGTGGGGAACCCCGACGAGACGCGCCGTACCGGGTGGCCTTGGCCGCAGGACAAGACGACGCACCCCGTTCGCTCTCGTCCCGGAGGTGCCTGTCATGGCATGGGTCCTGCTTCTCGTCGCCGGTCTGCTCGAGGTCGGCTGGTCGATCGGTATGAAGTTCACGGAGGGCTTCACCCGGTTGTGGCCGAGCGTGTTCACCGGTGCGGGGATCGTCGCCAGCATGGTGCTGCTCTCGTACGCGGCGAAGACGCTGCCCATCGGTACCGCGTACGGCGTATGGGTGGGCATCGGCGCGGCCGGGGCGGCCGTGCTCGGCATGGCGGTGCTGGGTGAGCCCGTCACCGCCGCCCGGATCTTCTTCATCTGTCTGCTGCTGGTGGCCGTGGTGGGGCTGAAGGCGACCTCCGGTCACTGACGCGGGGCGCCTATTCCAGGTACTCCGAGGGCGGGCGGCCGCGCAGGCCGCCGGTGACGCCGCCCAGGGCGCCGGCCGTGGCGCCCGTCGTGGTGCCTGACGTCGTTCCCGCGCTCGTCCCGGTGGAGGTGCCCGCGTCGGTCCGGCCCGCGGTGGTGTCGCCCTCCGTGCCCTGGCCGCCGGTGTCCTGTCCCTGGTCCTGGCCTTGGTCCTGGCCCTGGTTCCGGCCCTGGCCGCCGGTGGGCGGCGTCGGCCGGTCCGGCCGCTCCGGGCGGCTCGGCGGGGCCGGGGACTGCGGGGTGCTCTCCTCGTCCGGCGTGGGCTCGGGGCTGCTGGGGACCACCGGCGGCGGTGACGGCGCCGCACCCGGTTCGAGTTCGAGGTCGAAGTCCTGGGGGTCGCTGCCCTCCAGGGCCGTCTTCGTGTACTGCGCCCAGATCCGGGCCGGGTAGCCGCCGCCCCCGATGCGGGCCTCGCCGAGCGCCCCGTACAGGGATTCCAGGGTGCCCGTGTCGGGGTCCTGGCCCATCATCGAGACGACCGTGACCAGGTCCGGGGTGTACGCCGCGAACCAGGCGGAGCGGTCCAGTTCGCCGGTGCCGGTCTTGCCGGCGGCGGGGTGCCCGGCGGCGAGGGCGGCCGTACCGGTGCCGTTGTCGACGACGCTGACCAGCATGGACGTGGTGGTGTCGGCGGCCTCGCGGCTGATGGCCTGCTTCGGGGTGCGGTCGGGCAGCGGGACGCTGTCACTGCCCTTGGTGATCTTCTCGACGAAGGTGTACGGCGTGTAGCGGCCGTGGTCGGCGAGGGTCGCGTAGGCCTGGGTCATGTCCAGGACGCTGGCCTGGAGCGTGCCGAGCGCGATGGCCGGGACGGGCAGGAAGTTCGGGGTGTTCTCGGGGATGCCCAGCGCGATGGCGGTCTGCTTGACCTTGCTGGTGCCCACGTCCACGGCCATCTGGGCGTAGACGGCGTTGACGGAGAGGTCGGTGGCGGTGTTGACGGTGATCGGGCCGTACGACACCTGGCCCTCGTTCTCGGGGGCGAAGCGGATCCGGCCGCCGACGACGGGCCGCCGGTTGTCGCCGTTGTAGATGGTGTTGGGGGTGATCCGGCGGCCGTCCTGGGTGCGGGAGTCGTTCTCGACGGCGGAGGCGAACACGAACGGCTTGAAGGTGGAGGCCACCTGGTAGTCGTGCCGGGTCGCGTTGTTGACGTACTGCTTGGTGTAGTCGACGCCCCCGTACAGGGCGACGACCTTGCCGGTGGCCGGGTCGATGGAGACCCCGCCGGCCCGAACGACGCGGTCGGCCTTGCGCGCCTGCGGGTCGAGGTCGTCGGCCATCTTCTCGTCGACGGCGTCGACGAAGGCGTTCTGGCGGCGCTTGTCGATGGTGGTGGTGATGCGGTAGCCGCCCTCGGCGAGCGTCTTCTCGTCGAGGATCTTGTGGTCGACGATGTAGTCCTTGACGGCTTCGACGAGGTAGCCGCGCTGGCCGGAGAGTCCGGCGGCCGGGCGGACCTTGCCGGGTTCGGGGAAGCGGGTGGCGCTGCGCTCGGCGGCGGGCAGCCACTGCTTCTTGACCATGCCGTCGAGGACGTAGTTCCAGCGGGCGAGCGCGCGGTCGCGGCTCTGCGGGTGGGACACGACGTCGAAGGCGCTGGGGGAGTTGAGGAGGGTGGCGAGGTACGCGCCCTCGGCGGTGGTGAGTTTGCCGACGTCCTTGCCGTAGTAGGCCTGGGCGGCGGCCTGGATGCCGTACGCGTTGCGGCCGAAGTAGCTGGTGTTGAGGTAGCCCTCCAGGATGTAGTCCTTCGACTTCTCGCGACCGAGTTTGATCGCGATGAAGAACTCCTTGACCTTCCGCTTGATCGTCTGTTCCTGGCCCAGGTAGTAGTTCTTGACGTACTGCTGGGTGATGGTCGAGCCGGACTGGGTGCCCTTGCCGGTCGCCGTGTTCCAGGCGGCGCGGAGCATCGCCTTGGGGTCGACCGCCCGTTCGGAGTAGAAGTCCCGGTCCTCGGCGGCCAGTACGGCCTCCTGCACCGTGCGGGGGATCTGCGAGAGCGGGACGTTGACGCGGTTGACCTCGCCGTCGCGGGCGAGCTGGGAGCCGTCGGCGTAGAGGTAGAGGTTGGACTGCGCGGTCGCGGCGGCGTTGGCGGGCGGGATGTGGACCAGCAGGTAGCCGGCGACGAGCCCGCCGACGACGAGCAGGGCGAGCAGCAGGACGGCGCCGAGGACCATCCGCCAGGTCGGGACCAGACGGCGCCAGCCGGTCCGCTTCCATTGCCGCTCGGCCCTCTTGGCGTCCCTGCGGGCCTTGCGGTCGCTGTTGGGACCCTGGTTCCCGCCTTGGTCCCGGCCCTGGTTGCGGCCCCGGTTCCGGCCCGGGGGCGTCGCCGGGGACTGGGGCCGCGGCTGCGCGCGAGGCCCTCGGGGGGTGTCCGGGTCACGAGGGTTCCAGCCCGGTGGTGGTGACTGGTCGCTCATCGCCAGGACTCCTCGACGCCGTACGAAATATCCACGTCTGTACCTCATGCTGTCTACCCGATGGCCACTCATTCCGCGTCGGACGGGCGTAAATCGGTCGCGTGGATCGCCCCTCCGCACTAAGCTCGCGCGCTTTGGCCGACGTAGGAACGACCCGGAAAACGGAGGGGATACGGTGCGCCAGGGAACGGCTCGCAGAGCATGGCTCTATCCGGCCGTCGCGGCCGGCGGGTTCCGGCGCTACGCCACCTACGGGACGGCGACGGCGGCAGGGGTGTTCACCAACACCGTCTTCGGCTTCATCCTCGCCTACACGTACGTCGCGCTGTGGGACGAGCGGCCCGGACTGGGCGGTTACGACCAGGCGCAGGCCCTGACCTTCGTCTGGGTGAGCCAGTCCCTGCTCGCCGCGGGCGCGCTGATCGGCGGCGGCTTCCAGGAGGAGATGCAGGAACGCATTCGCACCGGTGACATCGCCGTCGACCTGTACCGGCCGGCCGACCTCCAGCTGTGGTGGCTCGCGGCCGATCTGGGGCGGGCGGGCTTCCAGCTGCTCGGGCGCGGAGCGGTGCCCCTGCTGGCGGGGGCGCTGGCCTTCCAACTGGCCCTGCCCGCCGACGTGCTGCGCTGGCTGCTGTTCCTGCTCTCCGTGACCCTCGGGCTGCTCGTCAGCTTCGCGGTGCGGTACCTGCTGGGGCTGGCCGCGTTCTGGCTGATGGACGGCACGGGCATCAACCTGATGGCCACCGTGGTCACGATCTTCTTCTCCGGGATGCTGCTGCCGCTGACGGTGTTCCCGGGCGGCTTCGGGGAGTTCGTCCGCCTGCTGCCGTGGTCGGCGATGATCCAGGTGCCGCTGGACGTGCTGATGGGCGAGCACGCCGGGGCCGGGAGCGCGGTGGGTGCGCTGGGCTTCCAGGCGGCGTGGGTGCTCGTACTGCTGGGCGCGGGACGGCTGTTGCAGTCCGCGGCCACGCGGAAGGTGGTGGTCCAGGGTGGCTGATGCGGCCGAGGTGGTACCGGGGGCGGCGACCGGGCGCGGGGGCCGCCTGCCCCTCGACGCCCCGGTCGACGTGCCGAAGCGCAGTCGTACGGTGGAGGGGCTGCGCGGCTACGGGCTGATCGTCGCGATGTGGGTCCGGTCGACGATGGCGTACCGGACGTCGTTCTTCCTGTCCGCCTTCGGGAACGCGGCGATCCAGCTCCTCGACTTCGTCGCGATCTGGATCATGTTCTCGCACGTGGACGCGCTCGGCGGCTTCACGCTGCCCGAGATCGCCCTGCTGTACGGGTCCTCCTCGGTCTCCCTGGGGATCGCGGACCTGGTCCTCGGAAATACGCACCGGGTCGGCGTCCGCATCCGCGACGGATCGCTGGACACCATGCTGGTGCGCCCGGTCCCCGTGCTCGCCCAGGTCGCCGCGGACCGCTTCGCGCTGCGCCGGGTGGGGCGGACCGGGCAGGGCCTGGCGGTACTGGTGTGGTCGCTCGCGGTGCTGGACGTGGACTGGACGGCCGGGAAGGTGCTGCTGGTGCCCGTGATGGTCGTGGCCGGGGCCGCGATCTTCGGAGCGGTGATGGTGGCCGGGGCGGCGTTCCAGTTCGTCGCCGGGGACGCGGCGGAGGTGCAGAACTCCTTCACGTACGGCGGGAACACGATGCTCCAGTACCCGCCGACGGTGTTCGCGGCGGACCTGCTGCGCGGGGTCACCTTCATCGTGCCGCTGGCCTTCGTGAACTGGCTGCCGGCCCTGTACGTGCTGGGGCGGCCGTATCCGCTGGGGCTGCCGGGGTGGGTGTCGTTCCTGAGCCCGCTGGTGGCGGTGGTGGTGTTCGTACCCGCGTCACTGGCGTGGCGCGCGGGTCTTCGTTCGTACCGGAGTACAGGGAGCTGAGCGGTGGCGGGCAACGACGTGCTGATCGAGGTGGACGGGGTCGAGAAGGTCTTCGACGTGCGGCGCCGGGTGGGCCTGATGCGCCGGGAGAAACGGCAGGTCAGAGCCGTGGACGGGATCAGCTTCGAGGTGGCGCGGGGGGAGGTGGTCGGCTACATCGGGCCCAACGGCGCCGGGAAGTCGACCACGATCAAGATGCTCACCGGCATCCTCACCCCCAGCGGCGGCCGGCTGCGGGTCGCGGGCATCGACCCGGCGCGCGAGCGGATGCGGCTCGCGCACCGGATCGGGGTGGTGTTCGGGCAGCGGACCACGCTGTGGTGGGACCTGCCGCTGAAGGACTCGTACGGGCTGATGCGGCGGATGTACCGGATCCCGCAGGCCAGGTTCGAGGAGAACCTGGAGCGCTGTGTGGACCGCCTGGACCTGGCGGAGCTGCTGGACGTACCGGTACGGCAGCTGTCGCTGGGGCAGCGGATGCGCGGGGACATCGCGGCGGCGCTGCTGCACGATCCGGACGTGCTGTACCTGGACGAGCCGACGATCGGGCTCGATCTGGTGAGCAAGACGAAGGTGCGGGGGTTCCTGCGCCAGTTGAACGAGGAACTCGGCACGACGGTGCTCCTGACGACCCACGACCTCCAGGACATCGAGCAGCTGTGCGAGCGGGTGATGGTGATCGACCACGGGCGGCTGGTGTACGACGGGGCGCTGGCCGGCCTGCACTCGATGGGGGAGAGCGAGCGGACGCTGGTGGTGGACCTGGAGCGGGAGCTTCCGGAGATCAGCGTGCCGGGGGCGCGGGTGGTGAAGGTGGACGGCCCGCGCCAGTGGCTCGCCTTCCCGGCGGGAACCTCGGCCGCGCCCCTGGTGGCGGAGGTGGCCGCACGGTACCCGCTCCTGGACCTCTCGGTGCGGGAACCCGACATCGAGGACGTGATCGCGAGGATGTACGCGGGGCGGGACTGAGAGCCAGGGATAAATCAGGGGCGGGCCGGGGTTCGGGCACGGGTTGGGCCGTACAACTCCCTTGCGCGGCTGCATAGGCTGTTCCCCATGACTGACGAGCGGCCGGAGAAGCCGGAGAAGCCGTTGCCGGAGCTGAGGGCGTCGGACGCCGACCGCGAACGGGTGGTGGAGCGCCTGCGGGACGCCGTCGCCGAGGGCCGGATCGACATGGACGAGTTCGAGGAGCGGCTGGAGGCCGCGTACACGTCGAAGACGTACGCGGAGCTGGAGCCGCTGACCCGGGACCTGCCGGCGCCCGGCGGGGCGCCGATGCCCCTCGCGGCGGCCGCCCCGGCGCCCGCGGACGGCTCGTGGCCGTCGCGGATCGGCGGCTCCGGAGTGCCGGCGGCCGCTTCGGCGGCGGTGGCGGTGATGTCCTCGTTCCAGCGCAAGGGCACCTGGACGGTTCCCGCACGCCTCGACGCGGTGGCGTTCTGGGGCAGCGGCGAACTGGACCTGCGCGAGGCGAACTTCGCGGAGCGGGAGGTGGTCATCAACTGCGTCGCGATCATGGGCGGCATCGAGATCACCGTCCCGCCGGGCGTGGAGGTCGACGTCCGGGGCTTCGGCTTCATGGGCGCCTTCGACCAGCGCGACACCCCCGGCCCGGCCGACCCGGGCGCCCCGAGGGTGGTCGTGACGGGCCTGGCCTTCTGGGGCGGCGTGGAGGTCAAGGTCAAACTCCCCAAGCCCCCCAAGTCCCCGAAGCCCCTCAAGGGATCCCGCCCCAACCTCCGCAAGGAGCTCTAGAACCCGCCCCCCCGAGCCGGCACCCCACGGCGGGCGGGAGCCGGGGCCCAGGGCCGGGCCGGACCCGGACCCGTACCCCTTGGGCGTACCCGCCTGGCCCGGCGGCCCCGGAGGCCCCGGCGGGGCGCGAGCCGCCACGTGCGCCCGTACGGAGAATCGGCGCGCCGGGAACTCCCCGGGGCTCCGGGGAGTCGGATGCTATGCAGACAAAACAGGCGCCCGGGGGAAGGGAGGAGCACGTGGACAACCGCATCACAGGGGCCGGCCCAGGCGGCTTCGTGTTCAGCGAGGCCGACGAGGAGCGCCGCCGCGGCGTCCGCCGCATGAAGACCACCGCCACCGGCCTGCTGGTCCTGGTCGCGCAGCACCTGGCTCAT
>NZ_JBHYVA010000120.1:0-16121 GCF_042750055.1 Streptomyces sp. NPDC059456 | reverse complement strand
CCCGCCCCCGCCCCGGGCGGGGGCGGGGGCGGGGGGGGGGGCGCGGGGGGCGGGGGGGGGGGGGCCCCCCCCGGGGGGGGGGGGGGGGAGGGGGGCGGGGACGCCCAGCGTGGGGATGCCCAGCATGACGCCCTGCGGCTGCGCCGGGGCCGCGTTCCGCTTCTCCCAGGCGTCGCCCGCGCGGGTCCGGCGCACCGTCAGGGTGGGGCCCTCGGCGAGCAGGTGGTGCGGGGCGGCGTACGTGATGTCGACCGTCACCACGTCGCCGGGGCGGACCTCCTCCTCCGGCTTCGTGAAGTGGACCAGCCGGTTGTCGGGCGCGCGGCCGGAGAGGCGGTGCGTGGCGCCGTCCTTGCGGCCCTCGCCCTCGGCGACCATGACCTCCAGCGTGCGGCCGACCTGCTTCTTGTTCTCCTCCCAGGAGATCTCCTCCTGGAGGGCGACCAGCCGCATGTACCGCTCCTGGACGACCTCCTTCGGGATCTGCCCCTCCATGTCGGCCGCCGGGGTCCCGGGGCGCTTGGAGTACTGGAAGGTGAACGCGTTCGCGAAGCGGGCCTCGCGCACCACGTGCATCGTCTGCTCGAAGTCCTCCTCCGTCTCACCGGGGAAGCCCACGATGATGTCGGTGGAGATCGCGGCGTGCGGGATGGCGGCACGGACCTTCTCGATGATGCCGAGGAAGCGCTCCTGGCGGTACGAGCGGCGCATCGCCTTCAGGATCGGGTCCGAGCCGGACTGCAGCGGCATGTGCAGCTGCGGCATCACGTTCGGGGTCTCGGCCATCGCCGCGATCACGTCGTCCGTGAAGTCCCGCGGGTGCGGGGAGGTGAAGCGGACGCGCTCCAGGCCCTCGATCGCGCCGCAGGCGCGCAGCAGCTTCGAGAAGGCCTCGCGGTCGCCCAGGTCGGAGCCGTAGGCGTTCACGTTCTGGCCGAGCAGGGTGATCTCGGAGACGCCTTCGGCGACCAGGGCCTCCACCTCGGCGAGGATGTCGCCGGGGCGGCGGTCCTCCTCCTTGCCGCGCAGCGCCGGGACGATGCAGAAGGTGCAGGTGTTGTTGCAGCCGACGGAGATCGAGACCCAGGCGGCGTACGCGGACTCGCGGCGGGTCGGGAGCGTGGAGGGGAACGCCTCCAGCGACTCGGCGATCTCGACCTGCGCCTCCTCCTGGATGCGGGCGCGCTCCAGCAGGACGGGCAGCTTGCCGATGTTGTGGGTGCCGAAGACCACGTCGACCCAGGGGGCCCGCTGGACGATCGTGTCGCGGTCCTTCTGCGCGAGGCAGCCGCCGACGGCGATCTGCATGCCGGGCCGCTTGGTCTTCATCGGGGCGAGCCGGCCGAGGTTGCCGTACAGCTTGTTGTCGGCGTTCTCGCGGACGGCGCAGGTGTTGAACACCACGACGTCGGCGTCACCGTCGGAGCCCTCGGGCGCCCTCGTGTAGCCCGCGCCCTCCAGCAGACCGGACAGCCGCTCGGAGTCGTGCACGTTCATCTGGCACCCGTAGGTGCGCACCTCGTATGTTCCCTTGACGTCCACTGCCGTGCTCCGGTCGCTGCTGCTGGTCATGCAACAAGGGTAGGCGGTACCCGGAAGCCCTCCGGCCCCCGTGCCCATAAGCTCGGGGGAGGGGTCTTCCGCGATCTAGAATCCGCCGTTATGGAACTGGGTCAGTTGCGGTACTTCGTCGCGGTGGTCGAGGAGGGCGGGTTCACCCGGGCCGGGGCCCGTCTGCACGTGTCCCAGCCGGGGGTGAGCGCGCAGGTCGGGCAGCTGGAACGGGAGCTGGGGCTGCGGCTGCTGGACCGGTCCGGGCGGCGCGTGACCCCGACGGAGGCGGGCGAGGCGGTGCTCTCGTACGCGCGGGCCGCACTCGCGGCGGTGGAGGGCATCCGGCGGACCGCGGACGAGGTCCGGGGCCTGCTGCGGGGCCGGGTGGCGATCGGGCTGATCCCGGGGGCGGCCGGGGCCGTGGTGGGCGGCTTCGACGTGGTCGGGGTGCTCGGCGACTTCCACGACGCGCACCCGCAGGTGGAGATCGCGCTGGCCGAGGACACCTCGGAGCGGATGCTGGCCGCCCTGCGGCGGGGCGAGCTGGACCTGGCGGTGGTCGGGCTGGCCGGCGAACCGCCCGCCGGGGTCTGCGTGCAGGTGGTGCTGGACGAACCCCTGGTGGCCGTGGTGCGGGCCGGCGATCCCCTCGTACGGGAGGGCGCCGACGGCCGGATCGCGCTGTCGGCGCTGCGCGGGCGGCCCCTGATCGGCCTGCCGCGCGGAACGGGGCTGCGCGGGGTCCTGGAGCGGGGCTGCGCCGAGGCCGGGTTCGCACCGCGGGTCGACTTCGAGGCGGCGGCTCCGGAGGTGCTGGTGCGGCTGGCCGCGCGGGGGCTGGGGGTGGCGGTGGTCCCGGCCGGCGCGGAGTCGGCGGTGGCGGGCGCCGTACGGGAGCTGGTCGCGCTGCGCATCACCGAGCCGGCGCTGCACGGACGGGTCGCCCTGGCCTGGCCCGCCGACGGCCCGGCGGGACCGGCGGCCCGCACACTGCTGGAGCGGCTGCGGAACAGGTTCGCACCGGGAGCCGAATCCGGGGCGGGACCCGGAGCAGGATCCGGAGCGGGACCCGGATCCGGACCCGGAGCAGGATCCAGGGCGGGAGCCGGATCCGGACCTGGGGCAGGTTCCGAAGCCAAAGCCGGAGCGGGAGCCGGAGCCGGAGCGGGGGCAGGACCCGGAGCCGGGGCGGGAGCCGGAGCAGGACCCGGGGCAGGACCCGAAGCCAAAGCCGGAGCGGAAGCCAAAGCCGGAGCGGGAGCCGAAGCCGGAGCGGGGGCGGGAGCCGGAGCAGGACCTGGGGCAGGGGCCGAAGCCAAAGCCGGGGCAGGACGCGGAGCAGGATCCGGGGCCGGTGGGGCGGGCGGGCCGTGACAGCGCGGCGGGTCGGTGGCAGGATCGCGGCCATGGCTCACGTACCGCCCCGCATCCGCAGGCGCACCGCCCTCGGGGGGCTGGTGGCCGTCCTCGCGGTGCTCGGGCTGCTCGCCTGGTGGCTGAAGCCGTTCGGGGAGCCGGAGCTCAAGGGCGGGCTGACGTTCAGCACGGGTGTCCGTACCGGCGTCTACCACCGCTACGGGCAGCTGCTGGACCAGGCTCTCGCCCGGGACATGCCCGGGGTGAAGGTGCGGCTGGAGACCAGCGAGGGCTCGCAGGAGAACCTCCGGCGGGTGGCGACCGGCGAGGCCGATTTCACCATCGCGACGGCCGACGCGGTCTCCAAGTTCCGGGTCGACGGGAAGCCGGGCGCGGAGGGGCTGCGCGGCGTCGCGCGGCTGTACGACGACTACGTGCAGCTGGTGGTGCCGGCGGGGTCGCCGGTGCAGTCGGCGCGGGACCTGAAGGGCAAGCGGGTCGCGGTCGGCCAGCCGGGCTCCGGGGTCCGGCTGATCTCGGAGCGGCTGCTGACGGCGGCCAAGCTGGACCCGGCACGGGACATCACCCCGGTGTCCATCGGCATCGACACCATGCCGGCGGAGCTGCAGGCCGGACGGATCGACGCGTTCTTCTGGTCCGGCGGCCTGCCGACGAACGCGGTGCGCGAGCTGTCGGAGCGGTTCGACATCCGGCTCGTGCAGCTCGGCGACCTGGTGGAGCAGCTCCAGGCGAGCGGGAGCCCGGCGCGCTACTACCGGGCGGCCGTGATGCCCCAGGACGCGTACACGCGTGCCCGGAACACCTCGTCGGTGGCCACGCTGGCCGTGCCGAACCTGCTGGTCACCACCGAGAACACGGACCCGGAGCTGACCGAGCAGTTCACGCGGACCGTGATCCTCAGCCGCGACCGGATCGGGCACGAGGTGCACGCCGCGCAGCTGGTGGACCTGCGGACCGCGATCTACACGGACCCGCTGGACCTGCACGAGGGCGCCCAGCGGTACTACCGCTCGGTCAAGCCGTAGGGCCTCGGCCGAGTCCGTGGCCGGGTACGGAACCGCGGCCAGGTACGGAACCGCGGCCGGGTACGGAGCCGCGGCCGGGTCCCGGCGCAGGGACGGTCAGCCGCGGGGACGGTCAGGCCGCGGGCAGCAGCATCTGCGCCGCCGCGGCCGCGCCGATCAGGCCCGCGTGGGTGCCCAGGGCGGCCGGGACCACCGTGAGGCCGCTGACGAACGAGAGCGTGGCGTAGTCGGCCAGGTGGGCGCGGATCGGCGCGAAGAGGGTGTCCCCGGAGGTGGCGACGCCTCCGCCGATGACCGCGATGTCCGTTTCGACGAGGGTCGCGGTGGCCGCGATGGCCGCGGCCAGGGCCCGGCCCGCACGGTCGAAGGCGGCCACGGCGACCGGGTCCCCGGCCTCGGCGGCCCGGGCCACGCCCGCCGCGGTGGCGTCCCCGTCGGGGCCGTCCGGGGTCCAGCCCTGGGCCCGCGCCCACCGGGCGATGGCGGTGCCCGAGGCGATGGACTCCACGCAGCCGTGGCTCCCGCAGACGCACCGCTCACCGTCGAAGGCCACGCTGATGTGGCCGATGTGGCCCGCGTTGCCCGTGGGTCCGGGGTGGAGCTGGTTGTTCAGGATCAGCCCGCCGCCGACCCCGGTGGAGACCACCATGCACAGGGCGTTCGCGTACCCGCGGGCCGCGCCCAGCCAGTGCTCGGCGGCGGCCATCGCCACGCCGTCGCCGGCGAGCACCGTCGGGAGCGCCGCGCCGTGCCGTGCCAGTTCGGCCTCGATCCGGGCCTGGACCGGGAAGTCCCGCCACGCCCCGATGTTCACCGGGCTCACCGTGCCGCGGGAGGTGTCGACGGGGCCCGCGCTGCCGATGCCGCAGCGCACCGCCGAGGGCCAGAGCGGCGAGCCGGCGAGTTCGGCGACGACCTCGGCGACGGCGGCGAAGGCCGCGTCGCCGTCCGTGCCGCGCGGGGTGGGGCGCCGGGTGGTGGCCGTCATCGTGCCGTCGGGGTGCACCAGCGCGCCGGCGATCTTCGTACCGCCGATGTCGATGGCCACCGTCAGGCCGGCGGCCGGGTCGGAGGCCGGGTCGGAGGCCGGGCCGGTGGCCCGCGCTGCGGTGGAGGCGGAGGAGGGACTGGTCACGGAAGCGGCTCCAGGATGGGGTCGGAATCAGTATGCGGCCGGTGGCGGGGCCGAACTCTCCCGGGGCTCCAGCCGGGGCCGCTCGCCCTCACGGGCCCGGGGCGGGCCACCGCCGAGGACGGCGAGGAGCTCTTCGGCGGCGAGCCGGCCGAAGCCCGCGGTGTCGCGGACGAGCGCGGTGAGCCGGGGGTGGGTGACCCGGCACAGCGCGGAGTCGTCCCAGGCGACCACGGAGATCCGGCCGGGGACCGCGATGCCCAGCTCGGCGGCGGCGGCGATGCCCGCGACGGCCATCACGTCGTTGTCGTAGACCAGCGCGGTCGGCGGTGCGGGCTCGGTGAGGACCCGGCGGGTGGCGGCCGCCCCCTCGGTGTCGGAGTAGTCGGTGACCACCGAGCGAACGTCGTCCGGGCCGAGCCCGCGCGCCTCGGCCTCGGCGCGCAGCGAGGCGATCCGGCGGACGGTGTGGGCCAGGCCGGGCAGCCCGGCGATGTGGGTGATCCGGCGGTGGCCCAGCTCGTACAGGTGGTCCAGGACCTGGGCCATCGCCCGGGCGTCGTCGGCCCAGACCGAGGACAGGGGGCCGGTCCCGCCCGTACCGCCGATCATGACGGCGGGCAGGCCGAGCCCGGCGAGGAGTTCCGGGCGCGGGTCGTCGGTGCGCGGGTCGACGACGAGGACCCCGTCCACGCGCCGTTCGGCCCACCAGCGGCGGTAGACGGCGCATTCGGCGTCGGTGCCGTCCACCACCTGGAAGAGCAGGGCGACCCGGCCGGCGGACAGCACCTCCTGGATGCCGGAGACCAGTTGGAGGAAGAAGGATTCGACGCCGAGGGTCTGCGCGGGGCGGGCGAGGACCAGCCCGACCGCGCCGGAGCGTTCGCCGGACAGCGCGCGGGCGGCGCTGTTGGGCTGCCAGCCGAGTTCCTCGGCGACCCCGCGGATCCGGGCGCGGGTGTCGCGGGAGACGCCGGGCCGGTCGTTGAGCGCGAAGGACACGGCGCTCTCGGACACCCCGGCCCGGCGGGCGATGTCCTTGATGGTGGGTCTGCGGGCCATGGCCTGCCTGCCTCTTCCTTCGTTCCTGCGGACGGCGATGGCGGGACCGTACGCGATCCTGCCCCGGCAGGCAGCCTTGACGTACGGCGGGACCGGTGGACAGCGCCGGACCCGCGAGCTCCGTGACCGAAATGCCACTGGCCGTTTCCGCACTCTTCCACCGTTGGACCGAAGCCGGAACTAAACCGCATTAGCTCACGCAGCTTGAGAGGCCCGGAGGCCTTCTGTCAACCGGGCTTAAGCGCATAAGCTCCGCCGCCACACGCCCTGTTGACTTACCCCGCGCCGCCCGGCAGGTTGTGCGTCACCCGGCGGAATTCCCGAGAACTCCAGGACGCCTTATGCACGACGAAGCCGCCCCTCGTCCGCTCCGTTTCGGTGCCAACTACACCCCGGCCCGCGGCTGGTTCCACCACTGGCTCGACTTCGACCTCGACGAGGTCCGGGCGGACCTCGACTCCGTCGCCGCGCTCGGGCTGGACCACGTACGGGTCTTCCCGCTGTGGCCGGTGTTCCAGCCGAACCGCACGCTCATCCGGCCGCGCGCCGTCGAACAGCTCGTCGCACTCGCCGACGCGGCCGCCGAGCGCGGACTCGACGTCAACGTGGACGGCCTGCAGGGGCACTTGTCGAGCTTCGACTTCCTGCCCGCCTGGACCGGCACCTGGCACCGGCGGAACATCTTCACCGACCCGGACGTCGTCGCCGCCCAGGAGGAGTACCTGCGCACGCTGGCCGCCGCCCTCGCCGACCGGCCCAACTTCCTCGGCATGACCGTCGGCAACGAGATCAACCAGTTCTCCGGCGACCCGCACCCCGACCCCGACCGGATCACCCGGGAACAGGCGGGCCACTGGCTGGAACGGATGCTCGCCGCCTGCGAGAAGGGCGCCCCCGGCCGGTCCCACGTGCACGCCGAGTACGACGCCGCCTGGTACCGCGACGGGCACCCCTTCACCGTGGCGCAGGCAGCCCGGCTGGGCGCGGCCACGGCCGTGCACTCGTGGGTGTTCAACGGGACCGCGCAGCGCCACGGACGGACCGGGACGGCGACCGAGCACCACGCCGCGTACCTGGTGGAGCTGTCGAAGGCCTGGGCCCGCGATCCGCACCGGCCGGTGTGGCTCCAGGAGGTCGGGGCGCCGGCGCCGCTGATCCCGGCGGAGCACGCGGCCGCGTTCACGGAGGCGACCGTGGCGAACGTGCTGGACTGCCCGGACGTGTGGGGCGTGACCTGGTGGTGTTCGCACGACGTGTCCCGGGAGCTCGCGGACTTCCCGGAACTGGAGTACGGGCTGGGCCTGCTGACCAACGACCGGGAGGTCAAGCCCGCCGGCGCGGCCGTCGCCCGGATCGCCGCCCGGTGGCGGGGCCGGGAGCACCGCCCGGACGTCCGGTCCACGGCGCTGGCCCTGGACGTCGGCGGGGCGCAGGACGCGCCGAGGCGTTCGGTGTGCGCCCCCGGCGGCGCGTTCTTCGAAGCCTGGGCCGCGCTGACGGCCCGGGGGGTCCGGCCCGCGGTGGTCCTGGCGGAGCTCGCCGAGGACCCCGCCCATCTGGCCGCGCGCGGCGTCACGGAGGTGCTGCGCGTGCACGACGTCACCTGATCCCGCCCATCGACCACCCGTCACCGAGGAGCCCCGCATGTCCGAGACCGACAACGGCGCCGACCCTCGCACCGCCCGCTCGTCACGCCAGGCACATCAGGCGCCTCCCGCACCCCGGGCACTTCCCGTAACACCGGCGCCTCCCGCGCCCCGGGCGCTTCCCGCACGTCCGGCGCCCTCCGCACCCCGGGCCCTGCCCGTGCCTCCGGCGGCGCCGGCCCGCGTGACGCCACCGACCCGGCGCGGGGTGCTCGCCGCCGGGGCCGGGGCGGGGGCCGCCGCGCTGCTCGGCGCGACCGGCACGGCCACCCGGGCGCAGGCCGCGCAGGCCACCGTGGCCCCGTCGGCGGGCACCCCCGCGCCCGGCGACCCGGCCGCCCCGGCCGACCTGGCCCCGTACGCCTCCTACTGGTTCCCCGACACGCTCCCCCAGGGCGCCCCCGGCCCGGGCATCACCTGGCGCTCGCTGAAGCAGTGGACCCCCGAGTCCGATCCGGACCTCGCCCACAACACCGCGAGCGTGCCGCTCGCGCCCCGTTTCACGCCCGTCCCGGCGAACGCGGGCGCCCGCGGCGGCCAGGCCCGGATCTCCTCGCTCGTCTCCTTCGGCCCGACCGCGCAGAACCCGTCCCAGGGCTCCGCGACCGCCGACCACTACGCCCTCACGCACTGGGCGTACCTCGACGAGCTGGTGTTCTGGGGCGGGTCCTCCGGCGAGGGCATCGTGCTCGCCCCGAACGCGCCCGTGATCGACGCGGCCCACCGCAACGGCGTCCCCGTGCTGGGCAACGTCTTCCTGCCGCCCGTCGCGTACGGCGGCGATCTCCAGTGGACCCGGGACCTCGTGCAGCGGGACTCCGCCGGCCGGTTCCCGATCGCCGAGAAGCTCGTACAGGTGGCGCGCACGTACGGGTTCGACGGCTGGTTCGTGAACGCCGAGACCGACGGCGGGGACAGTTCGCTCGCCGCCCGGATGCGGGAGTTCCTGCGCGCGCTGCGGTCGGCCGGCGCCCCGCACGGTCTGCGGATCACCTGGTACGACGCGATGAACAGCACCGGCCGGGTCGGCTGGCAGGGTGCGTTGAACCAGCTCAACCAGGAGTTCTTCGAGGACCGGGCGGGCCGGGTCGCGGACACCGTGTTCGTCGACTTCCGCTGGACCCCGCAGTCCCTGGCCGCCTCCGGCGCGCTCGCCGGCCGGCTCGGCCGGTCCCGGCACGAGCTGTGGGCGGCCCTCGACATGGAGTCCAACGGCTGGAATTCCAGCGTCCGTTGGGATGCGATCATCCCGCGCGGCCGGGACCACGTCATCAGCTTCGGTTTCTACCGCCCCGAGTGGACCCGCAACCACCTCACCGACCGCTCCCCGGGCGCCTTCCACCGCGCCGACGACCGGTTCTGGACGGGCGAGTCGCTGGATCCGGCGCACCCCGCGCCCGAGCGCGGCTGGCGGGCGCCCGCCACGGCCGTCGCCGACCGGTCCACCGTCACCGCCCTCCCCTTCGCGTGCGCGTTCAACACCGGGCACGGGGAGCGCTGGTACGAGGACGGCAGGGTCACCTCCGACACCCCCTGGAACCACCTCGGGCTCCAGGACCGGCTTCCGGGCCGCCGCTGGGCCGTGGACGGCGCGGGGCCGCGCCCGTCGGTGACCCTGGACTTCGCGAACGCCTGGCGCGGCGGCTCCAGCCTCCTCGTGGCCGGGACCCTGTCCGCCCCGGCCGTGGTCGGCCTGCACTGCACGCGGCTCCCGCTGACCCGGTCCACGGTCCTGGAGCTGGTGCACGCCACCGAGGCGGGCACGCCCGGCATCGAGGTGGGGGTGGCCACGCGCGAGCCGGCCGCTCCGGGCGAGCCGGTCCCGTACACGTGGCTGAAGGCGCAGGCCGCGGGCTCCGGCCGGGCCGGCTGGCACACCTCCCGGGTCGGGCTCTCGGCGCTGGCGGGCCGGACCGCGTACGGGCTGGCCGTACGGATCACGGCCGGCGGGAACAGAGCGGTGGCCTGGCGGCTCGGCGCCCTGTCGGTACGCGACGACACCGCGCGGCGGCGCCCGACGGCTCCGGAGGCGCTGACCGTGGACGCCTCGGCCCAGCAGGACGGCAAGGCCGCCGTCCGGCTGTCCTGGCGCCGGGCAGCCGGGCCGGTCCGCCACTACGAGCTGCAGCGCCTGCTCCCGGACGGCACCCGCCGCTTCCTCGGCGGCACCTGCGGCACGGCCCTGTACCTCCCGGCGGTCATCCGCTCCGGCCGGGAGCCGGCGGCCGTCTTCGAGGTCCGGGCGGTGGACGAGCTGTACGCGGCCTCCGCTCCGGCGGGCACCACCCTCACCTGGACCTGACCGGCCCGACCCGGCTCCCGCACCCGCCCCGGGACCGGCCCCGGGGCGGCGGTCAGGACGTGTGCGGATCGCTGCGCGGGACGGCCACCGTCACCCGCAGCCCGTGCGGCGGGTTCGTCGCGTACGCGAGGGACCCGCCGCCCGCGGCGAGCAGCGCCCGGGAGATCGACAGGCCGAGTCCGGAGCCCTTGATGTTCTGGTGGCGGCCGCTGCGCCAGAACCGGTCGCCGACGCGCAGCAGCTCCTCGTCGGTCAGGCCGGGTCCGCGGTCGGCGACGACGACGTGCACGAAGGGCCCCTCCGCGGTGACCGACACCTCGACCTCCTCACCCTCCGGCGTGAACTTGAGGGCGTTGTCGATGACGGCGTCGAGCGCGCTGGAGAGCGCGATGGGGTCGGCCCAGCCCGTGACGGCGGTCCGGCCCGTCTCGGTGATCCGTACGCCCTTCTCCTCGGCGTACGGGCGCCAGGAAGCCACCCGTTCGGCGGTCAGCGCCGCGATGTCGGTCAGGCTGAGCTCGGCGGAGGTGTGCTCGGCGAGCGCCAGGTCCAGCAGGTCGTCCAGGACCTGGGTCAGGCGCTTGCCCTCGGTCCGCACGGACGCGATCTCCTCATTGCCCTCGGGCAGTTCGAGGGCGAGCAGCTCGATCCGCAGGAGCAGCGCGGCGAGCGGGTTGCGCAGCTGGTGGGAGGCGTCGGCGACGAACGCCCGCTGCTGCTCCAGGACCTCTTCCACGTTGTCGGCCATCTCGTTGAACGAATGGGCCAGCCGCTGGAGTTCCGGAGGGCCTCCGGCGGCCGCGACCCGGGAGTTCATCCGCCCCGTGGCGATGCCGTGGGCGGCCGCGTCGAGGGTGCGGACGGGCTTGAGCACCCACCGGGTGAGCACGAGGGCGGCGCCGAAGGCCACGAGCATCGCGGCGGCCAGCCCGGCGATGATGATCATCCAGCCGCTCAGGATCCGGGCCCGCATCTGGTCGGTGGGCGACTCGGTGACGACGACCGCGACGACGTCCCCGTCGAGGACGACCGGGGAGGCGACGAGGAGCTTGCCGTGGGTCTGCCAGGGCCACACCTGGGCGGGGTCGTGGCTGCGCCGTCCGGCGAGGGCCTCCTGGAAGGCGCGCCGGCCCTCGCCCTGCTCGGGCAGTTCCCACCAGCCGGGGGCGCGGGCCATGGCGTTGTCGTCGCGCAGGAAGATGCCGACACGGATGCCGTACAGCTGCTGGTAGCGGGCCAGTTCCAGCTGGAGGGTCTCCAGGCGCTCGGTGGCGCCGGTCGAACCGGAGCCTTCGGCGTCGATCACGAACTGGGCGAGGGCGGCGAAGCGGGCGCTGTCGTCGATCCGGTCGACCACCACGCGCTGCTGCTGGCCCGCGGCCAGGCTCACGGCGAGCGGGAAGCCGAGGGCGAGCAGGACGCCCGCCATCAGGATGACGAGCAGGGGGAGGAGCCGGGCGCGCACGTCAAGGGCCCCGCTAGGAGGCGGCCGGGGCGACGAGCCGGTAGCCCACCCCGCGGACGGTCTCGATGAGGGCGGGCATGCGCAGCTTGGAGCGCAGCGAGGCGACGTGGACCTCCAGGGTCCGGCCCGTCCCCTCCCAGGAGGTGCGCCAGACCTCGCTGATGATCTGCTCGCGGCGGAAGACGACGCCGGGCCGCTGGGCGAGCAGCGCCAGCAGGTCGAACTCCTTGCGGGTGAGCGGTACGTCGGCGCCGTCGACGCTGACCCGGCGGGTGGCCAGTTCGATGCTGACCGGGCCGAGCCGGACCACGTCGGAGCCGCCGCCCGTACCGGTGGCGGTCTCCTCGGGGGCACCGGTGCGCCGGGCGACGGCGTGGATCCGTGCGAGGAGTTCACCGGTGTCGTAGGGCTTGACGACGTAGTCGTCGGCGCCCATGTTGAGGCCGTGGATGCGGGAGCGCACGTCGCCGCGCGCGGTCACCATGATCACGGGCGTCGAGGTGCGCTTGCGGATCTTGCCGCACACTTCGTACCCGTCCTGGTCGGGCAGGCCGAGGTCGAGCAGGATGACCCCGTAGGGCGTGACGCTGCCCGGCGCTCCTGCGGGCAGCAGGGCCTGCAGGGCCTCCTCGCCGCTGCGGGCGTGGGTCACCTGGAAGCCGTGCCGGGCGAGGATCGCGGACAGGGCGGCGGCGACGTGGTCGTCGTCCTCGACGAGCAGCAGTCTCATGGCGTCCCCCTTTCCTGATCTGGGCCCGTGGTCAATGGGCCACCATGCATCCACGCCGATGAAGAGGCCCACGTCAAGGGGGTACCGGTCCGGCGCGTCTTCCGTTATGCACCCGGTACGGGCATCCCCGCCCGGACGCCGGCCGCGCGCACGGAGCGTATCGGGGCGAGGCCGTATCGTTATGCTCAATTCTCCCTCAGATGTGATGACGGTGTGCGCGCCACGTCACTACTGTCCTCCCAACCGAGGAGGACGGAGCTAGAAGCCGATGAGCGGAGTATCAGTGACCAAGGACGTGCAGGATGCGGCCGGCACCGCGGACGACCTGGTCGTACTGAGCAACGTCAACAAGCACTTCGGCGCGCTGCACGTGCTTCAGGACATCGATCTGAGCATTGCCCGCGGTGAGGTCGTCGTGGTGATCGGTCCTTCGGGATCGGGCAAGTCGACGCTGTGCCGGACCATCAACCGCCTGGAGACGATCGACTCGGGCACCATCACGGTCGACGGCAAGGAACTGCCCTCGGAGGGACGGGAACTGGCCCGGCTGCGTGCCGACGTGGGCATGGTCTTCCAGTCCTTCAACCTGTTCGCGCACAAGACGGTGCTGCAGAACGTGATGCTGGGTCAGCTCAAGGTCCGCAAGACGGACTCGGCAGTCGCGCTCGAGAAGGCGAAGTCCCTCCTGGACCGGGTGGGCGTCGGCTCGCAGGCCGACAAGTACCCGGCGCAGCTGTCCGGCGGCCAGCAGCAGCGCGTGGCGATCGCCCGCGCGCTGGCGATGGACCCGAAGGTGATGCTGTTCGACGAGCCGACGTCGGCGCTCGACCCGGAGATGATCAACGAGGTGCTGGAGGTCATGCAGCAGCTCGCCCGGGAGGGCATGACGATGGTGGTCGTCACGCACGAGATGGGCTTCGCCCGCTCCGCGGCCAACCGGGTGGTCTTCATGGCCGACGGAAAGATCGTCGAAGAGGCCGCGCCCGAGCAGTTCTTCAGCAACCCGCGCAGTGACCGTGCGAAGGACTTCCTTTCGAAGATCCTGCACCACTGACGTTCTCGTCTGGTAGTGATCCCCTGGCGGCTCAGAGCACACGTGTCGCTCGTCGTCCAACAACGTCTCATCCGAGGGAAGTTCACCATGAAGGTTTTCAAGGCCGGTGCGGCCGCGGCCGTGGCCGCAGTCCTGGCTCTGACCGCGACCGCCTGCGGCGGCGGCAGCGACAAGGCCGGTGACACCGGCGCCTCCTCCGGCGGCGGCAAGGACAAGATCGCCATCGGCATCAAGTTCGACCAGCCGGGCCTGGGCCTCAAGACGCCCGACGGCAAGTTCACGGGCTTCGACGTCGACGTGGCGACGTACGTCGCCAAGGAGCTTGGCTACCAGCCGGACCAGATCCAGTTCAAGCAGGCCGTCAGCGCCGAGCGCGAGAACATGATCGCCAACGGTGACGTGAAGCTGGTCGTCGCGACCTACACGATCAACGACAAGCGCAAGGCGAAGGTCGACTTCGCCGGCCCGTACTTCAAGGCCCACCAGGACCTGCTGGTCCGCGCCGACGAGTCCTCCATCACCAAGGCCGAGGACCTCAACAAGAAGAAGCTCTGCTCCGTCACCGGCTCCACCTCGGCGCAGAACGTCAAGACCAAGCTGGCCCCCGAGGCCGACCTGCAGGAGTTCCCGGGCTACTCCGAGTGCCTCACCGGCCTGGAGAACAAGGCCGTGGACGCGCTGACCACGGACGACTCGATCCTCGCCGGCTACGCCGCGCAGGAGAAGAACAAGGGCAAGTTCAAGCTGGTCGGCCTGAAGCTCAGCGACGAGCCCTACGGCATCGGCCTGAAGAAGGGCGACAAGGACCTCCAGACGAAGGTCAACGCCGCCCTGAAGAAGATGGTCGAGGACGGCTCCTGGCAGAAGGCGGTCGACGCGAACTTCGGCCCGGCCAACTACAAGGCCGAGCCGGCTCCGCAGATCACCGAAGGCAGCTGATTCATCGGTGAGGGGCGTCGCCGCCCGCCTGTCACGGGCGGCGGCGCGCCTCACCGGCCATCCTGGGGAGAGCGCAGGGCAACGTGTTCGACTTTCTTAATTCCGGGCAGTACGACGTGCTCGGAGCCTTCTGGGTGACGGTTCAGCTCACCCTCTACTCGGCGGTCGGGTCCCTGGTCTGGGGCACCCTCCTGGCCGGGATGCGGGTCAGCCCGGTCCCGGTGATGCGGGCCTTCGGCACCGCGTACGTCAACACCGTGCGCAACACCCCGCTGACTCTGCTGATCCTCGGCTGTTCACTGGGCCTGTACCAGACTCTGAGCATCACGCTCGGCGGCGACGGCTCCAAGGACATCAGCTTCCGCCTCGCGATCCTGGGGCTCATCGCCTACACCGGCACCTTCGTCTGCGAAGCGATCCGCTCGGGCATCAACACCGTTCCCGTGGGACAGGCCGAGGCCGCCCGCGCGCTGGGGCTGAGCTTCTTCCAGGTGCTCACCCTGATCGTGCTCCCCCAGGCCTTCCGTGCGGTCGTCGGACCGCTGACGAACGTACTGATCGCCCTCACCAAGAACACCACGGTGGCGGCGACGATCGGTGTGGCCGAGGCGGCCCTGCTGATGAAGGAAATGCTGGAGAACGAGGCGGATGCGATCTTCGCCGTCTTCGCGGTCTTCGCCCTCGGCTTCGTCCTGCTGACCCTGCCCACCGGCCTGCTGCTGGGCTGGGTGGCCAAGCGAGTGGCGGTGAAGCGATGAGTTCCGTTCTGTACGACACCCCCGGCCCCAAGGCCAGGTCCCGCAACTGGGTCTACACCGGTGTCTTCCTGGTGGTCCTCGCTCTGGCCCTGTGGTGGGCGCTCTCCCTCATGGCGGAGAAGAACCAGCTCGACGCCGACAAGTGGTCCCCGTTCGTCACCGACAGCCAGATCTGGACGACGTTCCTGCTGCCCGGCCTCGGAGAGACGCTCAAGGCCGGCCTGATCGCCATGGTGATCGCGCTGCCCCTGGGTGCGCTGCTCGGCATCGCGCGCCTGTCGGACCACGCGTGGGTGCGTGTGCCGGTCGGCACGGTCGTGGAGTTCTTCCGCGCCATCCCGGTCCTGATGCTGATGTTCTTCAGCTCGGCCCTGTACGTGCTGCTCGGCACGGTCAGCTCCGACCTGCGGCCGCTGTACGCGGTGGTCACCGGCCTGGTCCTGTACAACTCGGCCGTCATCGCCGAGATCGTCCGCGCCGGCATCCTGACCCTGCCGCGCGGCCAGACCGACGCGGCCAAGGCAATCGGCATGCGCAAGGGCCAGATCATGGCGTACGTCCTGGTCCCGCAGGCCGTCACGGCGATGCTGCCCGCGCTGGTCAGCCAGTTGGTGGTGATCCTCAAGGACACGGCGCTCGGCGGCGCGGCCCTGGGCTTCGCGGACCTGATGTCGATGAACCGGCAGATCTCCGCCAACTACAGCAACACCATCGCGACCATGGTCGTGATCGCCCTGATCTACATCGCGGTGAACTTCACGCTCACCACCCTCGCCTCCTGGCTCGAAGGCCGGCTGCGGAAGTCGCAGAAGGGCACCGGCGCGGTCGTCGCCGGGGACGTGGCCGAGGTCGACGCGGGCGGAGCGGCCGGCGTGGGCGAGGCTCCCTGACGGCTCTCCCCGGCTCGGACGGCTGACGTCCGGTCAGTACACTTGTGTGACACCTGTGGTGGGGGGGGTGTGAAACGCCCCACCACACGCCGGTGGGGGGGGGGGGGGGGAGTGGGGGGGGGGGGGGGGGGTGGGTGTGTGTGGGGGTGGTGGGGGGGGGGGTGGGTGTCGTCGCCGAGGAGGTGCC
>NZ_JBHYVA010000119.1:0-16131 GCF_042750055.1 Streptomyces sp. NPDC059456 | reverse complement strand
GCAGATCAAGCCCCCGGGCACCAGTCGTTGGGTGTTGACCCCCCCCCCCCGCCCTGCACTAGCCCGCGGTCCCGGCTGGGTGGGGGGGGATTCGCCGCATGTATGGCCACTTCACGCCGCCGCCGGTACCTTGCGCGGCGACCCGAAGGAGGCGGTCATGCCGGATCAGCCCGCACCAGCACCCGCATCCGGACCGGTGCCCGCGCGCACGCCCGGACCCGCGCCCGCGCCCGTACCGGTGGACCGGCTGCGGTTCGCGCTGCCGCCCGTCCACACCGACCCGGCGCAGGAGCGCGCGTACCGCAAGGCGCGGCTCGCCGGGGCGCTGCGGCTGTTCGGCCGCCTCGGGTACGAGGACGGGGTCGCCGGGCACATCACGGTGCGGGACCCGGAGTTCGCGGACTGCCACTGGGTGAACCCGTTCGGGCAGGCCCTGTCCGCACTCGGCACCGACGACCTGCTGCTCGTCGACGGGGACGGGCGTGTGCGCCGGGGCGCGCGCCGGGTCAACGAACTGGCCTTCGCCGTGCACGCCGCCGTGCACCGGGCCCGCCCCGACGTGGTGGCGGTGGTGCACGCGCACGCCCCGTACGGCAGGGCGCTGGCCGCGCTCGGCGAACTGCTCGCCCCGCTCACCGAGGAGGCCTGCGCCTTCTACGAGGACCACGCGCTCCTGGACGGGTTCGCCGGGGCGGCCGACGCCGGCCGGATCGCCCGCGCCCTCGGCCCGTACAAGGCGCTGGTCCTGCGCAACCGCGGGCTGCTGACGGTCGGGGACTCCGTGGACGCGGCGGCCTGGTGGTTCATCGCGGCGGAACGCGCCGCGCAGGTGCAGCTGATCGCCCGGGCCGCCGGGAAGCCGGTGCCGATCGAGCACCGCAGCGCGCTCGCCGCACGGGAGCGTTTCGGCACCGATCTCGCCGCCTGGGCCGGCTACCAGCCGCTGTGGCAGACCGTCGCCCCCTGACGGGACTGGGCCGGGCGGGTGACGTCAACATCATGAACGGTTAATCACCTGCTCTGACATCGTGCGCAATCCGGAACACTGCCGCAGTGGTGCACAATTCGCTGGCATTCCACCGTAGTTCAGAGAGGCGGCACGCACGTGGCTGTCCAAGAGATGTCCCGAAGCACCCACGGCGGCGCCTGCACCTGCGACGACTGCCCGCACGGCGCCCAGGAGGGGCACCGGCGCGCGGTCGCCGCGTTCACCGAGAAGCGCGACGAGTTCGCCGCCGGCCAGGGGCTGCCGGCAGCGGTGGCCCGGTCCGCCGGAGCGTCCCGGCAGTGGGTCTCCGACGAACTGACCCTGTCCGCCCGCGCGGTCGCCGACCGCAGCCGGGAGGCCGGCACCTCCTGGCTCTACGTCTTCTCGCGGCGGGCCGTGCTCGCCGTGTGGATCGCCGCCGGGGTGCTGCTGCTGGTGCAGGTCGGCACCGCGCTCGGCACCGGCTGGTCCACGGCGCGCACCGCCGGGCTGCTCGCCGCGGTGGTCCTGGCCGGGCTGCTCACGGTCGCCGCCCGCGCCCAGTCGGTGCGCGGCGGGCTGCTCGCCCCGCTGGTCGGGGAGGACAACCGGCTGTCCACCTCGAAGGCGGTGCCGTGCGCGTGGCTGGTGCTGACGGCGTTCGCCGCGCTGCTGCCCGCGCTGCGGCTGGCGGCCTCCCCGCCCGGCCCGGAACGGCAGGCCCTGTACGCGGGGCTGGCGCTGGGACGGGCGCTGCCGCTGCTGGCGGTGGTCGCGCTGACCTCGGCCGTGGCGGTGCTGGTGCGTCGCGTGGTGACCGTACGGATCATGGGCCAGCGGATGCAGAAACTGCCGGCGGACCGGCCGCGCGGGGCGGATCTGCTGACCGACGACGCGGGCCGCGGGAGCTTCCCGGACGCGCAGTACGTCCTGGTCTCCACGGTGGTGCTGGCCTTCGCGGCGGTGTCGATGGCCCGCTTCCCGGACCGGCTGCCGCGGCTGCCGTGGGCACTGGCCATGCTGGTCGCCCTGTCGGCGGCGGTGTACCTGGCGGCGAAGTACGCGGAGGTGACCCGCCCGCTGGTGCTCTCCGTGGTCCGCAGACGGGAGCCCGGCGACCTCGACGCGGCGATCCGGCCCGGCGACGACATCGAGATCCGCGGCGTGGGCTTCGTGCCGCCGGGGGCGCAGACGCCGGAGATGCTCGCCCGGCTGGTCGTACGCGTCGGGGCGGTGCACGTCCACGTGCCGCTGGTGCCCGTCGCGGGCGGATTCACCAACCCTTCGGACTCGGTCCTGACGGTGCCGGTCCCGGCGGAAGTGGAACCCGGGCGCATCGAGGTCCAGGTGGTCACCGCCGCAGGAGTGGAATCCAACCGCTGCACCATCGACGTGGCCGAGTGAACGGGGTACACATGGGGCGTGACCCGAACTGATGTCCCTCCCGCGAGCCGGCCCGGACTGCGGGACCAGGCCGAGCGGTACGCACTGCTGCCGCTGCGGATCTTCCTCGGCGTGACCTTCGTCTACGCGGGCCTGGACAAGCTGACCGACTCCGCGTTCCTGTCCGCCTCCGGCCCCGGCTCCATCGGCGAGCTGATGCACGGCGTGCGCGACACCTCCGCGATCCCCGCCCTGGTGGACTGGGCCCTGCTGTCGCCCGTCGGCTTCGCCGTGGTGCTCGCCGTCGGGGAACTCCTGGTGGGCCTCGGCGTCCTGGCCGGGCTGCTGACCCGGATCGCGGCCACCGGCGGAGCGCTGATCTCGCTCAGCCTGTGGCTCACGGTGTCCTGGCAGGTGTCCCCGTACTACTACGGCAACGACCTGATCTACCTGATGGCCTGGATCCCGATGATCCTGGCCGGTGCGCCCTACCTGTCGCTGGACTCGCTGATCCGGTCGCGCCGGTCCCGGCGGACCGCGTAGGTCACCACCCCCACCAGTGCGGCCAGGCAGAGCCCGCCCAGGGTCATCGGGATGACCAGGAACCACGGCAGGTCGGCCTCCCCGGTCGCGTCGAGCAGGTACAGCACGCCCGCGGCCACCAGGACCAGACCGGCCAGCAGCCGCCCGGGCTGGAACTCATGACGCCGCACGGGCCACCTCCACCTGTCCCACACCCGCGTGCAGGTGCAGCTCGATCGTCCCCCCGGCCTCGGTGCCGGCGGACGGCTTCAGCGTCGCCTGCTGGGTCTCGCCGCCGCTCTTGATGCGTACGTCCTGACCGGTGTCCCCGGGCAGCCGGATGTCACCCAGCTTCACCGACACGTCCGCCTGCGCCGTGACCTCGCGGGGCACGATCACCTTCAGCCGGCCCGCCTGCACGCCGGCCCGGACCGAGAGCGTGCTGCCCTTCGGCACGTCCAGCCGGCTCAGGTCGAGCGTCGCCAGCCCGGTGCCCGCCGTGTACACGGGCTGCACGTCGGCCACGGCGGCCGGCCGCCATTCCACGGCCTTCCAGTCGGTGCCGATCTCACGGGGCAGGGCGGAGGCGCCGGCCAGCAGCCCGGCGGTGACCATCGCGAGCAGGACCGTCCCGAACCCGGTCCGCCCCTTGACGGAGCTGACGGCGAGGCCCAGGCCGAAGACGGCCAGCGCCGAGGCCAGCCCGATCTGCAGGGCGTACGAGAGGGTGCTGCCCTGCCAGACCGAGGCGCAGGCGATCCCGCCGGCCAGCAGCGCCAGGACGAACACCCGGCCGCCGATGCCACCGCGCGGGACCGGCGGGGCCCCGGCCCGCCCGGGCGCCGCCGCGCCGCGGCCGCCCGCGATGTTCCGGGCGGCGTTCGCGTCAGCGGAATCGTCCGGCCCCCACAGGTATCCGGTGGCCCCGACCGGGCCGGTGGTGCCGTCCTTGACGAGCGGGTCCCGCCACCACGAGGGGCTGCCCGGCGCGGGCGGGGCCTGGGTCTCCGGCGGGCCGGGACGGTGCGCCGCCTGCGGCTCGGCCTCGGGCGCGCTCGCGCTGCGGCGGCGCTGCGACCAGTACGAGGCCGCGCCGAGGGCCAGGATGACCAGGACGGAGAACACGGCCAGCCCGCCGTTGTCCAGCATCGACAGGAACAGTGCGCAGCCCACCAGGGCCGCGAACACCGCGGCGAGGGTGGCGCCCTCGACCCGGCCGGTCAGCAGCTTCTTGGCCTCGCTGTCGTCCTCGCCATCCACCGGCAGCAGCAGCCAGGCGAAGCCGTAGAAGATCAGCCCGACACCGCCCGTGATCGCGAGGACGCCGAGCACGATCCGGAAGATCACCGGGTCCAGGTCGAAGTACCGGCCGAGACCGCCGCACACGCCCGCGAGGACCTTGTCGCGCCTGCTGCGGCGCAGCGGCGGCCGGTCGGCGCGGTCGGCGGGCCGGTCTGCGGGCCGGTCCGCGGTGCGGTCGCCCGGCGGCGGTGCCGCGCCGGCACCGGCACCGGCCGGAGACGGCGGGGAGTCGTGCTTGGTCATGCGTCCATGGTGACAACCCGCCGCGCCGTGCGGCACCGGGCCCGACCCTGGCACAACCCTGATATCCCCCCGACGGAACTGGGGGGATGCCCTGATGCCGCACGCGCCGCGCCCGTGTGACCATCAGTGACATGCCCGTTTCCGCCGCCCCCCGTACCCCGCACACGGCAGACGCCGACGACCCGGCCCCGCGCAGGCTCTACCGCAGCGCCGACGGCCGGATGCTCGGCGGTGTCGCGCGCGGTCTCGCCGGGCACCTCGGGCTGCCCGTCGTCTGGGTCCGGCTCGCCTTCCTCGGCCTGTTCATGTGGGGCGACGGACTGGGCGTCCTGCTCTACGCCGCGTTCTGGGTCTTCGTACCGCTGGGAGTCGGCGGCCGCACCGGCCACCGCTCCTTCTTCGAAACCCTGCCCGACGGCACGCGCCGCCTGCGCAAACCCGACAAGGGGCAGATCACCGCGCTCATCGCCCTGTGCATCGGCGCCGGGATCTTCATCTCCAAGGTCCAGCTCGGCGGCACCTCCGGCCGGTACGTGTGGCCGACGCTGCTGGTCGGCGCCGGCGTGGTCCTCGTCTGGCGGCAGGCCGACAACGCCCGCCGCGCCCACTGGGGCGCCGCCGGCGGGCGCAACGCCCGCCTGCTCCAGATGGCCCGCGGGTTCGCCGGCGTCGCCCTCGTCGGCGTGGGCCTGACCGTCTTCATCGTCGTCCGCGGCTCCGCCGCACAGCTCGGCAACGTGCTGACCGCGGCCCTCGCCGTCCTCGTCGGCATCGCCCTGCTGGCCGGACCCTGGCTGATCCGCATGACCCAGGACCTCTCCGAGGAACGCCTGATGCGCATCCGTGCCCAGGAACGCGCCGAGGTCGCCGCCCACGTGCACGACTCGGTGCTGCACACCCTCACCCTGATCCAGCGCAACGCGGAGGACGTCGGCGAGGTGCGCCGCCTCGCCCGCGCGCAGGAGCGGGAACTGCGGAACTGGCTGTACAAGCCGGAGGGCACCGGCAAGGACGAGGCCGAGGAGCCGGCCACCCTCGCCGAGGCCGTCAAGAAGACGGCGGCCGAGGTGGAGGACCACCACGGCGTCCCGATCGAGGTCGTCGTCGTCGGCGACTGCCCGCTCGACGAGCGGCTGGCCGCACAGATGCAGGCCGCGCGCGAGGCGATGGTCAACGCCGCCAAGTACGGTGGCGAGGGCGGGCCGGTGCAGGTGTACGCCGAGGTGGAGGGGCAGCAGGTGTTCGTGTCCGTACGGGACCGGGGGCCGGGCTTCGACATCGACGCGGTACCGGACGACCGCATGGGCGTACGAGAATCGATCATCGGCCGGATGCAGCGCAACGGCGGGACCGCACGGCTGCGGTCCGCGCCCGACGGCGGCACGGAAGTCGAGCTGGAGATGGAGAGGGCGGCGAACGCAGCATGACCGAAGAGACCGGCGTCGGGGGAGTGGCCAGGCACGTTCGGGTGGTGCTCGTCGACGACCACCGGATGTTCCGTACGGGCGTGCAGGCCGAGATCGGCGAGACCGCCCGGACCGGGGTCGAGGTCGTCGGCGAGGCGGCCGACGTCGACCAGGCCGTCACCGTCATCACCGCGACCCGCCCCGAGGTGGTCCTGCTCGACGTGCACCTGCCCGGCGGCGGCGGGGTCGAGGTGCTCCGGCGCTGCGCCCCGCTGATGGCGGCGTCCGAGGACCAGGTGAGGTTCCTGGCCCTGTCGGTGTCGGACGCGGCGGAGGACGTCATCGGGGTCATCCGGGGCGGCGCGCGCGGGTACGTCACCAAGACCATCACCGGGACCGACCTGGTGGACTCGGTCTTCCGGGTGCAGGAGGGGGACGCGGTGTTCTCGCCGCGGCTCGCGGGCTTCGTCCTGGACGCCTTCGCCTCGACGGACGCGCCGCCGGTCGACGAGGACCTGGACCGCCTGACCCAGCGCGAGCGCGAGGTGCTGCGGCTGATCGCGCGCGGGTACGCGTACAAGGAGATCGCCAAGCAGCTCTTCATCTCGGTGAAGACCGTCGAATCGCACGTCTCGGCGGTCCTCAGGAAGCTCCAGCTCTCCAACCGGCACGAGCTGACCCGCTGGGCGACGGCACGCCGCCTGGTCTGAGCCGGCCCCGGCCCGGGACCCGGCCGGCGCGCTGCTGCGGCGGTCTTCGGACGGCGATCTTTGGCCTGTGATTTACGCCGCAGTCACCGGCGGGAACCCGTGCGTACGGCGCGGCCCTCTTGGGTGGCGTGATGAGCTTGACCGGGATCCCCCTGTTCGCGACGGCGATCGTCCTTACGGCGATCGCCGTCGTCCTTCCGCTGGCCGTGTGGAGCAAGGTGCGCGGCCCCGTCGTCGTACGTGTCTCCACCCGGGCCCTGATGGTGCTGTTCGCCCAGGTCACCGCTGTGGCCCTGGTGTTCATCGGGGTGAACCGGCAGGAGACCTTCTACAACTCCTGGGGCGATCTGCTCGGCACGGGCAAGTACGTCACCGCCGCCCCCGACCTCGGCCCGGACGGGCTCGGCGGCAAGAAGGCCACGGAGGTCAAGGCGGAGCCGAAGGTCCACCAGGACTTCCAGCCCGTCGAGGGACTCGGCGGCCGCGTCAAGAAGACCGAGCTCAACGGCAAGATCTCCGGGGTCAAGGGCGACGTCATGGTGTGGCTCCCGCCCCAGTACGACGAGCCGGCGTACAAGGACAAGAAGTTCCCGGTGGTCGAGCTGATCCCGGGCATACCCGGCACGGGCAAGTCCTGGTTCCAGGGGCTCAAGGCGGCCGAGGTGCTGGAGCCGCTGATGAAGAGCGGCAAGGTACAGCCGTTCATCCTGGTCTCGCCGCGCGCGATGCTGCTGGGCAACGGCGACACCGGCTGCGCGAACATCGCCGGCAAGGTCAACGCCGACAGCTGGTTCAGCGTCGACGTCCGCAAGATGGTCACCGACAACTTCCGGGCGTCGGACGAGGCCCGCACCTGGGGCGTCGCCGGGTACTCGGCGGGCGCGTACTGCGCGGCGAAGCTGGCGATCCTGCACCCCGACCGCTACAGCGCGGCCGTCTCCCTGTCCGGCTACAACGACCCCGGCCAGGAGCCCACCTCGCTGGTCGCCCAGGACCCGGAGATGCGGCGCACCCACAACCTGAAGGCCCTGCTCAAGGCCGCGCCCGCGCCGCCGGCGGTGGCGCTGTGGATGTCGGGCGCCGAGCAGGACGGCTACCTGTCCGGCACGGACCTCAAGGCCATGGCGCAGAACCCGACCACGGTGCACGCGGAGAAGGTCACCGGCGGGCACAACCTCGACTCGTGGTCGAAGCAGATCCCGCAGACCTTCGGCTGGCTGAGCACGCAGATCAAGGCGCCGTAGGAGCACCGCTCACGCCACGCGTCCCGTCACGCCGGGCGGGAGGCACCGGCCCAGGGCATCGAGTCCACCGGGGCCACCCGGACCGTCGAACCGGGCCGCGGGGCGTGGATCATCTGGCCGTTGCCGACGTACAGGCCGACGTGGGTCACCCCGGAGTAGAAGAACACCAGGTCGCCGGGGGCCAGCTGGTCGCGGGAGACGCGCTGTCCCGCGTTGATCTGGGTGTAGGTGGTGCGGGGGAGCGTCACCCCGGCCGAGCGCCAGGCCGCCTGGGTCAGGCCGGAGCAGTCGAACGAGCCCGGTCCCGTCGCGCCCCACACGTACGGCTTGCCGATCGCCCCGTACGCGAAGGCCACCGCGCGGGCCGCGCGCGAGCCGTCCGAAGGTGCCGGGGCCGTGGCGACCGGACCGGCCGGGGCCGTGCCCGGGGCGGACTGCGCCTCGTACGAGGCGCGCTCCTCGGCGGTGAGCTTGGCCAGCAGCTGCCTGGCGGCGCCGAGCTTCCCCTCGATGGTGGTCTTGGCCGCGGCGAGCTCGCCCTCGCGGGCCCGCAGGTCGGCGAGCCGGCCGGCGGCCTGGTCCCTGAGCTGCCCGACCTCCTCCAGCCGGCGCCGCACCGAGGAGATCTCGGAGGCACTGCGGTCGCCGGTCCGGGTGAGGAACGAGGCCCGGTCCAGGTAGTCCTGCGGGTCCGCGGCCAGCGCCAGCTGCACGGCCGGCCCCAGCCCGCCGCTGCGGTACTGGCCGGCGGCCAGCGAGCCGAGCGCCCGGCGGGCGGTGTTGAGCTGGTCGGTCTTGCGGGCCGTCTCGTCGCGCAGTCCCTCGAGCGAGCGCTGGGCCTCGTCGGCCTTCTCCTTCGCCCCGTTGTACCGCTCGGTCGCCTCCTCGGCCTCCTCGTAGAGCCGGTCCACCTCGGCCTTCACCTGGGAGGGCGTCTGCTGGGGGTCGGCCTGCGAGGTGCCTTCGAACGCGGTGGCGGTGGCAGCGCCCGCGAGGGCGAGCGTGGCGGCGGTCCGTACGGTGCCGCGGGAGAGCGGGCGCTGCCTGGGCTTTCGGTGACTGGCCACGCGGGCCTCACGTCCTTCCTCGCTCGGGAGCTCGGTGCTTGGAGGAGGACGCTAGACCGGAAGGTAACGGCCGGATGACGGGATGATCGCAAGTGCCCCGACCCGACCGGATGTGGCGGGTTCGGATCAGTGCCAGAGGACGGCGATGAAGATATTTGCCACGGTCAGTCCGCCGACCGCGCCGAACAGTGCCTTGTCCACGTGCTCCTCGTCCCGCTTCACGTAGACGAGCGCGAGGATCACGAAGAGCACGGCGAGCTTCACGCCGATCTTGATGTTGTTGACGTGGCCGCCGTCCATCTCGCGGAAGCCGACCAGCAGGACGCCGGTGACGAGCATCGTCAGCGCGCCGTGCAGCATCGCGGGCACGAAGCGGGCGGTGCCGGCGCTCATCGCCTTCATCTGGGTCAGGAACCCGCCCAGCAGGGCGGCGATGCCGATGATGTGCAGGCCCACGAAGACACTGATGAGTACGTCCATGGCCCCGAGCGTACGGGGGCTTCCGGTCAGCCCAGGAAGCGGGTCAGCTCCTCGATCACCGCCTCCGGCCGCTCCTCCGGCAGGTAGTGGCCGCTGCCGTCGACGCGGACCACACGGGTGTCGGTGCCCAGGGCCGGGACGGCGGCCACCAGGCTCTCGTGGTTGCTGTACTCGCCGCCGAGGGCCAGGATCGGCGCGGTCACCGGGGCGTACGTGGCCAGGTCGGCGATGTCCCGGGTGAAGGTCCGGTACCAGTCGTTGGCGGCGCGCACGGCCTCCGGTGCGTCGTAGGCGCGGGCGTACACCTCGCGGGCGTGCGCGTCGACGGCGGCGGGGTCGGCGGTGGCGTTCTCGAACAGCCAGTCCAGCAGCAGGTGGAAACGGCCGGCGAGCAGCTGCTCGGGGAGCCCGTGGACCTGGTTGAAGGCGAACCACCACTTGTGCCGCTCGCCCTGCCGGGGGAGCAGGGTCAGCCGGGCCCAGCTCTCGTCGGGGTGGGACACGTCCAGGAGGACGATCTTCCGGGTCGCCTCGGGGTGGTTGGCGGCGAACGCGTAGGCCACCATCGCGCCGATGTCGTGGCCGACGAGGTGCGCGGGGCCGACGCCGAGCCGGCCGAGCAGCGCATGGACGTCGCGGGCCAGGGTCTTCTTGTCGTACCCGGTCGCGGGCTTGCCGGAGCCGCCCATGCCGCGCAGGTCGACGGCGATCACGCGGTGGCGGGCGGCCAGGGCGGGCAGCACCTTGCGCCACTGCCACCAGGTCTGCGGCCAGCCGCCGAGCAGGACGAGCGGATCGCCGCTGCCGCCCTCGACGTAGTGGAGGCGGGTGCCGCCGACGTCGGCGTGGTGGCTGGTGAAGCCGCCGTCCAGGGAGGCGGCGAGCGCGGCGTCGTCGAACGGCAGGGGAGCGGCGGTCTCGGGCACGGGAGGTCCTCACGGGGCGCGGTGACGGATGGACCCGCGATCATTCGAAGATCTCGTACGGTCGCGGCGAGGTCGACTGTACGAGATATTCGAACGATCAGGCAAGGTCCTTACGAGATCTGCGTACAGTGAGGGCATGGCTGCCGCTGCTGAGCTGACCCACCCCCGCGCCGGGGACCTCGAACTCGCCGAGGTCCTCGCGGCCCTCGGCCACCCCGTCCGGCTGGAGATCGTCCGCAGGCTCGCCTCCGGCGCGGAGACGTTCTGCGGCGAGGTGGTGCCCGACCTGCCCAGGTCGAGCGTCACCCACCACCTCAAGACGCTCCGCGAGGGCGGTGTGATCTGCCAGCGCCCGCAGGGGCGCAAGCTCTACCTCACGCTGCGCCGGGACGACCTGGAGCTGCGCTTCCCCGGTCTGCTGCACCTCGTCCTCGGATGAGCCCGGGGCCCGCCCGGGGCGGCCCCGGGGTGAGGGGGACCACAGGGGCGGGAGCGGCCGATTTCCCGCGGCCGGGGCCGGGTGTCCGTCCCGCCCCCTAGACTCGGAAAGCGATGAGCAGCCTCTTTGACGACAGCTTCCTGGCGGACCTCTCCCCCTCCGACGAGGTCCCTCCGCCGCCCGAGGACCACGCCGCCCCGGAACCGGGTGCCGACGATCTCTTCGGGGGCCGCTTCGACGTGCCCATGACCCGGGACGCGTACTACCGGGACGGCGCCCCCAGGCCCGTCATCGACCCCGCGACGCTCCTGGACGGGCTCAACGAGCAGCAGGCCGCGGCCGTGGTGCACGCGGGCTCCCCGCTGCTCATCGTGGCCGGCGCAGGCTCCGGCAAGACCCGGGTGCTGACCCACCGCATCGGCCACCTGCTGGCCGCCCGGGGCGTCCACCCCGGCCAGATCCTGGCGATCACCTTCACCAACAAGGCCGCCGGCGAGATGAAGGAGCGCGTCGAGGGCCTGGTCGGCCCCCGCGCCAACGCCATGTGGGTGTCCACCTTCCACAGCGCGTGCGTACGCATCCTGCGCCGCGAGTCGAAGCGCCTCGGCTTCACCTCGTCGTTCTCGATCTACGACGCGGCCGACTCGAAGCGCCTGATGGCGCTCGTCTGCCGCGACCTGGACCTGGACCCGAAGAAGTTCCCGCCCAAGTCCTTCAACGCCAAGATCTCGAACCTCAAGAACGAGCTCATCGACGAGGACGCCTTCGCCGGCCAGGCCGTGGACGGCTTCGAGAAGACCCTCGCCCAGGCGTACGCGATGTACCAGGGGCGGCTGCGCGAGGCCAACGCGCTCGACTTCGACGACATCATCATGACGACCGTCCACCTGCTCCAGGCGTTCCCGGACGTCGCCGAGCACTACCGGCGGCGCTTCCGGCACGTCCTGGTCGACGAGTACCAGGACACCAACCACGCCCAGTACACGCTGGTGCGCGAGCTCGTCGGCACCGGCTACCCGGACCTGCCGCCGGCCGAGCTCTGCGTGGTGGGTGACGCCGACCAGTCGATCTACGCCTTCCGCGGCGCGACCATCCGCAACATCCTCCAGTTCGAAGAGGACTACAAGAACGCGACGACGATCCTGCTGGAGCAGAACTACCGCTCCACGCAGACGATCCTCTCCGCCGCCAACGCGGTCATCGAGCGCAACGAGAACCGCCGCGCCAAGAACCTGTGGACCCAGGCCGGCAGCGGCTCCGTCATCACCGGCTACGTCGCGGACACCGAGCACGACGAGGCGCAGTTCGTCGCCGACGAGATCGACCGGCTGACGGACGCCGGCGACGCCAAGGCGGGTGACGTGGCGATCTTCTACCGGACGAACGCCCAGTCCCGCGTCTTCGAAGAGATCTTCATCCGGGTCGGCCTGCCCTACAAGGTCGTCGGCGGCGTCCGCTTCTACGAGCGCAAGGAGGTCCGGGACGTCCTCGCGTACCTGCGCGTGCTCGCGAACCCGGAGGACAACGTCCCGCTGCGCCGCATCCTGAACGTGCCCAAGCGCGGCATCGGCGAGCGCGCGGAAGCGATGATCGACGCCCTCGCGATGCGCGAGAAGATCACCTTCCCGCAGGCGCTGCGGCGCGTGGACGAGGCGTTCGGCATGGCCGCCCGCTCGACCAACGCCGTGAAGCGGTTCAACGTGCTGATGGAGGAACTCCGCACGATCGTCGACTCCGGCGCCGGCCCGGCGGTGGTGCTGGAGGCGGTGCTGGAGCGCACCGGCTACCTCGCCGAGCTCCAGGCCTCCACCGACCCGCAGGACGAGACGCGGATCGAGAACCTCCAGGAACTCGCGGCCGTGGCCCTGGAGTTCGAGCAGGCCCGCGACGAGGACAACCCCGGCACGCTCGCCGAGTTCCTGGAGCAGGTCGCGCTCGTCGCCGACTCCGACCAGATCCCGGACGAGGACGAGGACGGCTCGGGCGTCATCACGCTGATGACCCTGCACACGGCCAAGGGCCTGGAGTTCCCGGTGGTCTTCCTGACCGGCATGGAGGACGGGGTCTTCCCGCACATGCGGGCACTGGGCCAGACCAAGGAGCTGGAGGAGGAGCGCCGCCTCGCCTACGTCGGCATCACGCGGGCGCGCGAGCGGCTGTACCTGACCCGCTCGTCGATGCGCAGCGCGTGGGGCACCCCCTCGTACAACCCGCCGTCGCGGTTCCTCGAGGAGATCCCGGCGGAGTACCTCCAGTGGAAGCGCACCGGCGCGGTGCAGAAGCCGGCCGGCCCGATGCGAGGTTCCGGTTCGGGGTACGGGTCCGGATCGGGCAAGACGAGCTTCGGGACCTCGCCGGAGGCCTTCCTGTCCTCGGCGCGTACGAAGTCGGGGCCGTCCGGGTTCGCGACGCGCCGGGCCACCGACAAGCCGGTCATCGCGCTGGCGGTCGGGGACCGGGTCACGCACGACCAGTTCGGGCTGGGCACGGTCATGGAGGTCAAGGGAGCCGGCGCGGACGCGCAGGCCACCGTCGACTTCGGGGACGACAAGCCGAAGCGCCTGCTGCTGCGCTACGCGCCGGTGCAGAAGCTCTGACGGCCGGGCCGGGGCTCATGCCGTCCGGCCCGGTGCAACCCGGCCCGGTGCAACCCGGCCCGGTGCCGTCTCGGGCCGGTGCCGGTCTCGGGCCGGTCAGGCCGGTGGGCTCAGCTCGGGTCCAGGCCGTGGCTGCGGAGCCAGGGCAGGGGGTCGATCGCAGAGCCGCCGCCGGGCCGGACCTCGAAGTGCAGGTGCGGGCCGGTGGAGTTGCCGGAGTTGCCGGAGTAGGCGATGACGTCGCCCGCCTTGACCTTGCCGGACCGGATCTTGGTGCTGCTGAGGTGGCAGTACCAGGTCTCGGTGCCGTCGGGCGAGGTCACTATGGCCATGTTGCCGTAGGCGCTGTTCCACTGCGTGCGCACGGTGCCGTCGGTCGCCGACATGACCGGGGTGCCGTAGGAGACCGGGAAGTCGATGCCGGTGTGCACCGACATCCACATGCCGCCGGCCTGGCCGAAGGTGGCGCTGAGCCCGTGCTGTTCGACCGGGATCGCGAACTTGGGGCGGGCCGCCTCCTTGGCCGCCTCCTCCTCCGCCTTCTTCTTCTTCTCGTCTTCCTGGCGCTGGCGCAGGTCGATGCGCTCCTGCGTGCGGCTCGCGCGGTCCGCGAAGTCGCCCGCGTCGGCGCTGAGCGCCGTCAGCTGGGTGTCGAGCTTGCTGTTCGCCGCGACCGGCTTCACCGAGGCCGGGTCGGGCGCGGCCATCGTGGTGGTGTCCTCGGAGGGCTTGTCCGCGCCGGTGAGTCCGCCGACGGAGGCGGCCGCGACACCGGCGACGCCCATCACGCAGGCGGAGGGCACGGCCACGGTCAGCAAGGCGGAACGCTTCGCCGGACTGCGGCGCCGGCTGTTGCCGCCGCCGGGGGCGGCCGTGGCCGCCGGCTTCGCCTTGCCGCCGGCGCGGCGCGAGGCGCGGGGCGCGGAGGCAGCGGCCGGGGTGACCGGCATGGCCTGGGTGGGCAGGTCGTGCACCGGGGCGGCCGTGAGATCGGCGTCGAGGTCGAGGTCGAGGTCGAGGCCGAACTCGTCGCCGTGCTCGTGGCCTTGGCCGTGGTCGGCTTCGGGGGCCTCGCCGTCGAGGACTTCGAAGACGGCGGTCTCGCTGTAGGCGTCGGCTGCGGGGGCGGCCGGCGTCTCGTAGGAGTAGGCCGTGTCCCCCTGCGGCTGCTGGACCTGCTGCTGCGCCTGCTGCTGGTACTCGTACTGGTAGTCGTACGAGAAGGTCTGCGTCTGCTGCTCGTGCTGCGGGACGGTGTTCCAGGCGGTTGCGTCGTACGCACCGGTCTCGGTGTCCGTGGTGCCGTAGCCCGGCATCGCCCACTGGCCGGTCTGCCCGGGCTGCTCGAAGCCGAGCCCGGCGGCCTGGTAGTCCGTACCGCCCTGCTGGTTCCAGGCGCTCGCGTCCCACGAACCGGTGCCGGCGTCCTCGGAGACCCCGCTCTGGGCGGGGATGCTCGACAGGTAGCCGCCGTCCTGCGCGTAACCGTCCTGCGAGTAACCGTCCTGCACGTAACTGTCCTGCGCGGACCAGGCGGTGGCGTCGTACGTGCCGGTCTCGTACGAGGCGTAGGCGGCGTAGTCGTACCCCTGGCCCTGCGTTTCGTAGGAAACATGCGCCGAGTCACCAGCGAAAGTGGTGTTGGAAAGGCCGTCGTACCCGGAATCGGGGTACAGGCCCGACGAGGGGCGGTCGTTCACCAACTTCTCTTTCGCCTCGGCAGTGGGGGGCCTGGGTGGCCAGGGAACTCGAGGTTCCCTGGGGAGAGCAGTGGCGTGACTGTACCCGGCGGTTACTGGCAACGACAATCTTCCAGGGGTTCCGGGCTTTCCGGAACCGGGCATTCGGCCGTCTTTCGGTCGCGGCAAAGCCGAGCCTTGGCCTTGAGTTCGAAATCCGTTCGAGTTTCGACGGGTTGGTGTTCACGCAACGGAAGCGGCGTCCCCCAGGCTTTCGACGGCGGCCCGGACGGGCCCGTCGAGCGCGCGCCGGACCGCCGCCGTCACCGAGGGATGGGCGGGCAGCGCGAGATGTCCGATGCCCGTGACCTGCACGTTCTCCACGATGAGATCCGGATGCTCGATCCGCGCCGTCTCGGTCGGGTCCATCAGCTCGTCGAACTCGCTCCAGAACGCCACGCATCGGGTCCGGCAGCCGGGCGCGGGCGCCCGCAGCTCGGCCAGCACCGCCGAATCCGGGCGCACCTGCCGGACCAGCGGGTGGGCGTCCATGAAGGGGGCGACCCGCGTACCGGAATGCGGAGTGCCGAGCGTGACGAGGGTGCGGATGCGGACGTCGCCGCCGAGGCGCTGGACGTAGTACCGCCCGACCAGACCGCCCAGGCTGTGCCCGACCAGGTCCACCCGCTCCTGCCCCGTCCGCTCGCACAGCTCCTCGACGCGCCGCGCGAGGTGGCGGGCGGTGACGCGGAGGTCGCGGGTGAAGGGGGAGTAGTTGTACGTCTCCACCTGCCGCCGGCCGCCCGCGGCCAGGGTGCGGCGCAGGAGGACGAACACCGACCGGTTGTCCGTGAACCCGTGCAGCAGGAGCACCGGTGTCTGCTCGAGGCGTTTCGTGCCGGTTGCGGCGAGCTTCTCCTGGAGTATCCCGGTCGGGTACAGCAGCAGGTGCCCGCCGAGGACCACCGCCTCCAGTACGCCGGCCCGCAGTGCGGCTCCGGACACGGGTATGGACACCCCCATCGACGGCCTCCCCTAAGCCTCTTGGGACTGCGGCCGGGCGCCCCCCCCAGCCGAGCCGGGGTGGGTTGGGGGGCGGGGCGCCCCCCGGGGGGCGCCCCAGGCGGGGGATAAAAGCCGCGCCACCGGGGATTTTACCCCCCTGG